>NZ_JBHYHC010000052.1:41746-67527 GCF_042738955.1 Umezawaea sp. NPDC059074 | reverse complement strand
CTCCCGAGCGGCCACCTCACCGGAAGTGCACCAGCACCCGGCCCTCGTTGTTCGGGTCGACCTCGAACCGCCGGTAGAGCTTCTTCAGGTGTGGCTGCCCCAACACCGCCAACACCCGCTTCCGCAACGTCCCGGACCCCTTGCCGGGAATGATCTCCACGACGTCCTGCCCCTCCCGCTTCGCCCGGAAGAGCGCGGCCCGAATCGCGCTGTCGATGTCCCGATCACTCCGGAACACCCCGTGCAGGTCGACGGACAACACCCTGGACTCCTCGCTGTGGGGGACTCCCAGGGTAGTCAGAGCCGGTCGAACGGCTCCGAGTAGCGGAACGCGCCGCGCAGGCCCTCGTGGTACGCGCTCAACGTCCGCACCTGGAAGTGCGGGGACCACTCGGCCACCGGCGGCGTGATCCCGTATTCCGACGCCAGCCGGAACCCGAACCGCGAGTAGTACTCCGGACTCCCGAGCAGCACCACCAGCGGCTCGTCCAGCGCGTCCGCCGCCCCCAGGACGGCGTGCACCAGCGCCTTCCCGACGCCCGCCCGCTGGTGCGTCGGCAGAACGCTCAACGGTCCCAAGCCCAGCGCCGGGGCACCGTCCACAGTGGCCCGCGTGCACACCACGTGCCCCACGACCACCCCGTCCGCGACCGCCACCAGCGACAACGCCGGAAGCCAGCCCTCGTCGGCCCGCAGCCAGTCCACCAGCCGTTCCTCGCCCGCGGGGCGCGCGGCGAAGGCCGCCTCGGTCACGGTCCGGATCGCGTCCACGTCGGCGGGCACTTCGCGTCGAATCAGCACGCGGCGCACCCTAGTGCTCCAGCAGCCGAACCCCCGACGGCATTTCCGCGCCGCGCAGGTACCCGGACAGCACCGACCGGAACGCCCGCGCCGCGCCGGTCGGGGCCACGTCCGTGCGGTGGGCCAGCGCGATGGTCCGCTTGATGCCCGGCGCGACCAGCGGCGTCCCGTGCAGCAGCGGGCGGGTGGCCAGCACCATCGACGGCACCAGCGCGATCCCCAACCCGGCCTCCACGAACCGCAGCACGGCGTCCATCTCGCCGCCCTCGACGGAGAACCGCGGCGCGAACCCGGCCTCGTGGCAGGCGGCGACGGTGGTCTCGCGCAGGTCGTAGCCCTCGCGGAACATCACCATCGGCTCGTCGCGCAGGTCGCTCAACCGCACGCGCTCCTTGCCCAGCGGGGCGGCGGAGGCGACGACCAGGTCCTCCGACAGCAGCGGCACGGCGGACAGCGACATGCTCGGCGACACGATCACCAGCGCGAGGTCCAGCGCCCCCGCCGTGACGTCCCGCTCCAGGTCGCGGGAGCCGGACTCGGTGACCAGCAGCCGGATTCCGGGGTAGGCGTCGTGGTAGCGCTTCAGGACGTCGGCGAACAGCGATCCGCACAGGCTCGGCGGCGCGCCGACGCGCACCCGGCCGCTGCGCAGCCCGACCAGTTCGGCGACCTCCAGGTGCGCGGTGTCCACATCGGACAGGATGCGCAGCGCGATCGGCAGCAGCGCCTCGCCCGCGGGCGTCAGGGCCACGTTGCCGCGCGCTCGGGTGAACAGCTCCGCGCCCAGCTCCCGTTCGAGGGCCTGCACCTGCTTGCTGAGTGAGGGCTGCGCCACATGCGACTCCTCCGCGGCGCGGGTGAAGTGGCGCGTCCGGGCCACGGCCAGGAAGTACGCGAGCTGCTGGAGGGTCATAGTCGCAGGCTATCGAAACCAGACTTTCGATGTATTGGACGACTCGTCGAAACCGGGCCTAGCGTCGCTGACGTGCAAACACTCCGCCTGTACCGGTCCACGGTCGGCAAGAAGGCCGTCATGGCGGTCACCGGCGTGGCCCTGCTGCTGTTCGTCGTCGGGCACATGGTCGGCAACCTGGCGATCTTCTCCGGCCCCGCCGCGATCGACGGCTACGCCGCCTGGCTGCGCGAGATCGGGATCGTCTGGCCGCTGCGCTTCGGGCTCGTCATCGTCGTCGGCCTGCACATGGTCGCGGCCGTCCAACTCGCCCGCCGCGCCCGCAAGGCACGGCCGCAGGGCTACGAGCACGGCCGCCGTCCGCAGAGCTACGCCGCGCGCACGATGCGCTGGGGCGGCGTGGTCATCGCCCTCTTCGTCGTCTACCACCTGCTCGACCTCACGGCGGGCGTCGCCAACCCGCACGGCGTCCAGGGCGAGGTCTACAACAACCTCGTCGCCGACTTCCGGCTCTGGTACGTCGTGCTGGCGTACACGATCGCCGTCCTGGCGCTCGGCCTGCACCTGCGCCACGGCGTGTGGAGCGCGTTGCAGAGCCTCGGCGTCACGACCTCGCGGTCCATCGCGCTGGTCGTCGCGGGCGTGATCTGCGCGGGCTACCTGTCCGTTCCCGCCGCCGTCTTCCTGGGAGTGGTGAGCTGATGTACACCGAAGGCACCCCCATCACCGACACCAAGGCCCCCGCCGGGCCCATCGAGAACCGCTGGGAGCAGCGACGACTCTCCGCCCGGCTGGTCAACCCGGCCAACAAGCGGAAGCTGTCCGTGATCGTCGTCGGCACCGGGCTCGCGGGCGCGTCCGCCGCGGCCTCGCTGGGCGAACTCGGCTACCGCGTCACGTCGTTCTGCTACCAGGACAGCCCGCGCCGGGCGCACAGCATCGCCGCGCAGGGCGGGATCAACGCGGCCAAGAACTACCGCAACGACGGCGACAGCGTGCGGCGGCTGTTCCAGGACACGGTGAAGGGCGGCGACTTCCGGTCACGCGAGTCCAACGTGCACCGGCTGGCGGAGCTGAGCGTGCGGATCATCGACCAGTGCGTGGCACAGGGCGTGCCGTTCGCCCGCGAGTACGGCGGGCTGCTGGACACCCGGTCGTTCGGCGGCGCGCAGGTCTCCCGCACGTTCTACGCCCGCGGCCAGACCGGGCAGCAACTCCTGCTCGGCGCGTACCAGGCGATGGCCCGGCAGATCGCCGCCGGGACCGTGACCTCTTTCCCCCGCACGGAGATGCTGGACCTGGTCGTGCACGAGGGCCGGGCGCGCGGGGTCGTCGTGCGGGACCTGGTCACCGGCGAGGTCTCCGCGCACACGGCCGACGCCGTCGTGCTCGCGACCGGCGGCTACGGCAACGTGTTCCACCTGTCCACCAACGCCAAGGGCTGCAACACCACCGCGATCTGGCGGGCCCACCGGCGGGGCGCGCTGTTCGCGAACCCGTGCTTCACCCAGATCCACCCGACGTGCATCCCGATCTCCGGCGAGCACCAGTCGAAGCTGACCCTGATGAGCGAGTCGCTGCGCAACGACGGCCGCGTGTGGGTGCCCGCTGTGAAGGACGACCCGCGCCCGCCCAACGAGATCCCGGAAGCCGAGCGCGACTACTACCTGGAGCGGATGTACCCGAGCTTCGGCAACCTCGTGCCGCGCGACATCGCCTCGCGGGCCGCGAAGAACATCTCCGACGAGCGCCGCGGCGTGTACCTGGACTTCGCGGACGCCATCGCGCGGCTCGGCCGGGACGTCGTGGAAGCCCGCTACGGCAACCTGTTCGAGATGTACCAGCGGATCACCGGCGAGGACCCGTACACCGCGCCGATGCGGATCTACCCGGCCGTGCACTACACGATGGGCGGCCTGTGGGTCGACTACGACCTGCGCAGCACGATCCCCGGCCTGTTCGTCGTCGGCGAGGCCAACTTCTCCGACCACGGCGCGAACCGGCTCGGCGCGAGCGCGTTGATGCAGGGCCTGGCGGACGGCTACTTCGTGCTGCCCACCACCATCGGCGACTACCTGGCGGACGGGCCGTTCGACGCGTTCACGGCGACGACGATCGAGGTCGAGGACCGCGTGGCCGCGCTCTTGGCCGTGCAGGGCGACCGCACCGCCGAGTCGTTCCACCGCGAACTCGGCAGGCTGATGTGGGACGAGTGCGGCATGGAACGCGACGAGGCCGGTCTGCGCAAGGCCCTCGACCGCATCCCCGAGCTGCGCGCCGAGTTCTGGCGGCGGGTCAAGGTCACCGGCACCGGGGAGCAGCTGAACCAGGAGCTGGAGAAGGCCGGGCGGGTGGCCGACTTCCTCGAACTGGCCGAGCTGATGTGCGTGGACGCGCTGCACCGCACCGAGTCCTGCGGCGGCCACTTCCGGTCCGAGAGCCAGACCCCGGACGGCGAGGCGCTGCGCGACGACGAGGCGTTCAGCTACGTGGCCGCGTGGGAGCACACCGGCGGCGAACCGGTGCTGCACAAGGAACACCTGGACTTCGAGCACGTGCGACCCAGCACGAGGAGCTACAAGTGAAGCTGACCCTGCGGATCTGGCGGCAGTCCGGCCCGACCGGCTCGCTCGTCACCTACCCGATGGACGACCTGTCGCCGGACATGTCGTTCCTGGAGATGCTGGACGTCCTCAACGAGTCGCTCGTCGTGCGCGGCGAGGAGCCCGTGGCGTTCGACCACGACTGCCGCGAGGGCATCTGCGGGGCGTGCAGCCTGATGATCAACGGGGCCGCGCACGGCCCGGAGAAGGCCACGACGGCGTGCCAGCTGCACCTGCGGCACTTCTCGGACGGCGACACGGTCACCGTGGAACCGTGGCGCGCCAAGGCGTTCCCGGTCCTGCGCGACCTCGTCGTCGACCGGTCCGCGCTCGACCGGATCGTCGAGTCCGGCGGGTACATCAGCGTGCCGACCGGCAGCGCGCCGGACGCCCACGCCGCCCCCGTGCCCAAGGAGGCCGCCGACGCCGCGTTCACCTCGGCGGCGTGCATCGGCTGCGGCGCCTGCGTGGCGGCCTGCCCGAACGGCTCGGCGATGCTGTTCACCGCGGCCAAGGCCACCCACCTCGGCGCGCTCCCGCAGGGCCAACCGGAACGCTGGAGCCGCGCCGCCGACATGGTCGCGACCCACGACGACCTGGGCTTCGGCGGCTGCACCAACGCGGGCGAGTGCGTCCCGGCCTGCCCGAAGGGCATCCCGCTCACCACGATCGCCCAGCTCAACCGCGACCTGCTGCGTTCCCACCTCCGGTGACCCGCGCACGGGGTTGAATGGGGCGCATGAGCTGGTTCCGCCGTCGTCGTCCCGAACCCCTGCCGCCCGCGCACCTGCCGAACGCGCACGAGCTGGCCGTGGCGTTCTGGCAGCGGTGGTTCGAGCTGCTGCCGCGGGTGAGCGCGGCGCTCGGCGACGGCGAGCCGCACCGGGTCGAGAACGAGCTGTGCGAGCTGGTGGCGGCGTTGCACCCGGACCTGCACTTCTCGCTGGAACGGGGGCAGCGGGCGATCTACGCGCTGGTGCTGAGCGGCCAGGAGGCCCCCGGCCCGCGGCCGTACACCGACGCGTGGATCGCCGCCGCGCCGCCGGAGGACATGATCTGGGAGTACCACGACTCCGTGCCGCCGGTGCCGGACCCGACCGACGTGACGGTGAACCTCGCGGGGCACCGGCTGCGGCTCGGGGACTTCCGGGTGGTCGCGCAGGTGACCGACGGGGCCGTGGACGTGGCCGTGTACCACCCGGAGCTGGCCGAGCTGGGGGAGGAGGCGCGGCGGGCGATGACGTTCCTGCCCCTGGACGTCACCCTCGGTGAACGGCTCGCGGGCGAGTGGCTGGGGCGGGTCGAGACGGCCGCGCAGGAGCCCGCCGAGACGATCGACCTCTTGGAGCTGCGGGAACTGGTCCGTTCACTAGCCCGTGTGGACGAACCGCCCTCCTCGGGGTCGTAGTCGAAAATTGTCGGTGCCGCTCGATACGCTCCACCCGTGACCAGCACCGAGGATCTCAACCCCAGCTCAGCGGACGCCGAGGGCGTCGAGGACGTGCCCACCGACGTCCGCGAGCGCCACGCCGCCCTCGCGGAGGAACTGCTGGGCCACCAGTTCCGGTACTACGTGCTCGACTCACCGACCGTGACGGACGGCGAGTTCGACGCCCAGCTGAAGGAACTGGAGGCGCTGGAGGCGGCGCACCCGTCCCTGGTCACCCCCGAGTCGCCGTCGCAGCGCGTCGGCGGCACGTTCTCCACCGAGTTCACCGCCGTCGACCACCTCGAGCGGATGCTCAGCCTCGACAACGTGTTCGACCTGGAGGAGCTCCAGGGGTGGTTCGAGCGGATCGAGAAGGCGTTCAGCGGCACCACGCACTACCTGTGCGAGCTGAAGATCGACGGGCTCGCGATCAACCTGCTGTACCAGGACGGCAAGCTCGTCAGGGCGCTGACCAGGGGTGATGGTCGCACCGGCGAGGACGTGACGCTGAACGTGCGCACGATGGCGTCCGTGCCGCAGCGGCTGACGGGCACGGCGGAGTACCCCGTGCCCGCGCTGGTGGAGGTGCGTGGCGAGGTGTTCATGCCGGTGGAGGGGTTCGCGGAGCTGAACGCGAAGCTCGTCGAGGCGGGCAAGCCGCCGTACGCGAACCCGCGCAACACCGCCGCGGGCTCGTTGCGGCAGAAGGACCCGAAGATCACTGCCAGCAGGCCGCTGCTGCTGATCTGCCACGGCATCGGCAAGCGCGAGGGCTTCGAGCCCAGCCGCCAGTCCGAGTCGTACGAGGCGCTGCGGGCGTGGGGGCTGCCGGTGTCGACGCACACCAAGGTCCTGGAGTCGTTCGAGGAGGTCGCCAAGCACGTCGAGCACTGGGGCGCGCACCGGCACGACGCCGAGCACGAGATCGACGGCATCGTGATCAAGGTCGACGAGGTGTCCCTCCAGCGCAGGCTCGGCACGACGTCGCGCGCGCCGCGGTGGGCCATCGCGTTCAAGTACCCGCCGGAGGAGGCGACCACCACGCTGCTGGACATCAAGGTCCAGGTGGGGCGCACCGGCCGCGTGACCCCGTACGCGGTGATGACGCCGGTGAAGGTCGCGGGCTCGACGGTCGCGCGCGCCACGCTGCACAACGCCAGCGAGGTGGAGCGCAAGGGCGTGTGGATCGGCGACCGCATCGTGATCCGCAAGGCGGGCGACGTGATCCCCGAGGTGCTGGGGCCGGTGATCGACGTCCGCCCCGCCGACGCGCACCCGTTCGTGATGCCGCTGATCTGCCCCGAGTGCGGCCACCAACTGCGCCCGATGAAGGAGGGCGACGTCGACATCCGCTGCCCCAACGCGCAGGGGTGCCCCGGCCAACTGCGCGAGCGCCTGGCGTACCTGGGCAGCCGGTCGGCGCTGGACATCGAGGTGCTCGGCTACGAGGCGGCGGTCGCGCTGGCCGACTCGGACGCGTACACCGACGAGGGCGACCTGTTCTCCCTGGACGCCACGCGGCTGCTGGAGGTGGAGCTGTTCCGCACCATGCACGGCGTCCTCTCGGCCAACGCGCAGAAGCTCCTGGACAACCTCGAAGTGGCCAAGCAGCGTCCACTGTGGAGGATCATCGTCTCGCTGTCGATCCGGCACGTCGGTCCCACCGCGTCCCGCGCGCTGGCCCAGGAGTTCGGCTCGATCGAGCGCATCGCCACCGCGTCCGAGGAGGAGCTGGCGGCGGCCGAGGGGGTGGGCCCGACGATCGCGCTGGCCGTGCGCGAGTGGGCGGAGACGCCGTGGCGGCAGGACGTCGTGCGCAAGTGGCGCGAGTCCGGCGTGCGCATGGAGGAGAGCCGCGACACCAGCATCCCCCGCAACCTGGAGGGGCTGTCCATCGTCGTGACGGGCTCCTTGGAGACCTTCTCGCGTGACGAGGCGAAGGAGGCCATCCTCTCCAGGGGCGGCAAGGCCGCGGGCTCGGTGTCGAAGAAGACCGCGTTCGTGGTCGTGGGCGACGCCCCCGGCTCCAAGTACGAGAAGGCCGTCCAGCTCAAGGTCCCCGTGCTGGACGAGAACGGCTTCCGCACCCTCCTCCGGGAAGGCCCGGACGCCGCGACCGAGGTAGCCACGATCGGCGCAGACGAGGAGTCCGATGCCTGACATCGTCATCCGCCCGGCCCACCCGGAGGAGTGGGAGGAGGCGGGCCGCATCACCGTCGCCGCCTACTTGGCGGACGGCTACATCGACTCCCACGCGGGCGGCTACGCGGACCAGTTGGCCAACGCCGCCACCCGCGCCACCGAGGCCGAACTGCTGGTGGCGGTGGAGAACGACGAGGTGCTGGGCACGGTGACCATCGTGTACCCGGACACCCCGTGGTCGGAGGTCTCCAAACCGGGTGAACTCGAGTTCCGCATGCTCGCCGTCTCGCCCAAGGCCCAGGGCAAGGGCGTGGGCGGGCGCCTCGTCAAAGCCGTGCTGGCCAAGGCGAAAGAGCAGGGAATCACCCACGTGGTGATGAGCAGCTCGGAGAAGATGACCGCGGCCCACCGCCTCTACACCCGCCTGGGCTTCCACCGCCTGCCGGAACGCGACTGGCGGCCGGTCCCGGACCTCCCCCTGCTGGCCTTCGCCTTCAGCCTCGACCTGGACACCTGACCCCCGCCCACAACGGAACCGCCACGCTGGCCGCCACTGGTCGCAGCGCCCCGACCAAGCCGGGGCTGCTGTGTCGACCGGTGTTCCGGCCACCACGGTCGCAGCGCCCCGACCAAGCAGGGGCTGCTGTGCCAACCGGTGCCGCGGCCACCGCGGGTCGCAGTGCCTTCGGTCGAGCCGGGGCCGCCATGCCGGCCGGTGCTGCGGCCACGGCGGGTCGCAGTGCCTTCGGTCGAGCCGGGGCTGCTGTGCCGACCGGTGCGAACGGTCGGTCTGCGGCCGTTGTCGGACCTCGGTGTGGGCCACCCACCTCGCCACTCGCGGGGCAGGCTCCAGGTCGTGACTTCGGCGCACTCGGGGGTTCGCCCGCACGCGCCACCTCGGCACATCGAAAACGTTGTCCCACAACGACTTCCCCCAAGGCCGTAGATCGATCGTTCCCCCCACCGACCGCCACCCCGCCCACCCCTCGCGCCTAGGATCGTCCCCGTGATCCGCTTCGAGAGTGATCGACTTGGCGATCTGCACCGCTACGCCTACCTCCCCGGCGAAGACCTCCCCCTCGACGACCCCTGGGAGGGTCTGTTCGAGGAGTGGACCGACAACGGCGTTCTCCTCGCCCGCACGCCGATGACCGAGTACGCGGTCAACAACGTCAACTGCGAGGAGATAGCGGTCTACCTCGGTTTGGTGTGGCGGCTCACCGAGGGCGGTCACCGGTTCGCCATCCCGACCTACTACCGCGACGAGGCGACCCGCATCCTCGGGCGTGACCCGGTCTTCGTCGACTGGGAGTACGGCGTCGAAGCGGGTGCCCCGGACGTGGAGGCCCGTGACCAGGGCTTCGTGCCCGGCCGGGCCTGCGTGCCGTTCCGCCCCGAGCCCACCCCGTGGCAACGGGAGCACGCGGCGCATGCCGGCGTGTTCGACCTGCACGCCCCGTCCGACCTGGTCGCCCTGCTCCGCGCCACCCTCGGCGACGCCACGGCCGAGGTCACGGTCTTCGCGGTCCAGGACCGCGACCGGCTCCTGTCTGGCCTCCAGGGGAAGGAAAGACCCGAGCTGGCCGACCTCCTCGAACCGGGTGACGTGTTCGCCGACCTCACGATCGGCGTCGACGAGCCCTACACCGACTCGATCATCGTCGTCTCCCACGACGACCTGACCACCCGCATCGGCGAGGTCACCGCGCACGCCGAGCGCCGCATCGCCGAGTACCAGCCCGAGAAGCTAGCGAACATGTCCGCGTTCCTCGACGCCATGGGCCGCCTCAGCGGCTTCGCCTGACCCCGAGTCGTAGATCAGCTCGTACAGCGACCGGTCCCGCCCGGCCTGGTGGTACAGCAGCTCCACCAGCCGCTCGTGGTCCAGCGTCCGCAGGTGCAGCCGCAGTTCCACGTCCTCCGCGTCCGCGGGCGGCACCTCGTGGCCCCGGTCGAGCAGCACCAGACCGACCGCCACGAGGTGCTTGCAGAAGAACCCCTGCTCGCCGTACGGGCACGAGCACTCGCCCGCCAGCTGTCCTTCGCGCCACGCCAGCTCCACCGCGTACGAGTCCGCGCCCTCGACCCGCGCCGACACGTGTCGGCGCAGCACGCGCAGCTCGACCACCGAATCGCGGTAGCCGAGCCCGCGCCAGAACGATTTCGCGCCCGCTTTGTGCTGAAGCATCTCGGTGGTGAGCGTCGGCATGATCGTATTCAACTACGACCGCCGGGTTCACCCGCAAGTGTGGCCCTCAGCCGGAGTTCTTCTCCAGGTCCAGCAACGTCACGGCGGCCCGGAAGTACTTGTTCGTGCCCAGGTCACGCACGGTCTTGATGTTGAAAGCGGCCTTCAACTTCTCCGCGTCGCCCTCGCTGACCCCGGACAGCGCCGCCACCGGCGCGTCGAGGATGTCCGTGAGCGCCTTGTTCTCGTACGCCTTGTCCAGCAGCGAGTCGAGGTTGACCGAAACAGCCATGTCCAGCGTCCTCCTGGTACCGAGCCCGATGGTGCGCGCCGATTGTCACCGCCTTCCGCGGATCTCGCAGCGCGGAGCGAACGCCTGTGGTTACGTGGTCCTCGTGCTGCAAGCCTGCCTGAACGGCGCTCGCCCGCTCGGTTCCCACCCGGCCCTCCCGATCTCCCCGGCGCAGCTCGCCGCCGACGCCGCCGCGGTCGTGGCGCTCGGCGTCACGTCCCTCCACCTGCACCCGCGCGACCTCGTCGGCCTGGAGGTCCTCGCGGGTCCGGAGGTCGCGACGGCGGTGTCCGTCGTGCGGGCCGCGGTGCCCGGTGTGGAGATCGGCGTGACGACCGGCGCGTGGATCCAGCCCGACCCGGTTCGGCGCGCGGAGCTGGTCGCCGGGTGGGCCGGGCTGGCGGCGGGGCGGCCGGACGTCGCGTCGGTCAACGTCCACGAGGACGGCTGGCTGGAGGTGTGCGCCGCCCTGCACCGGGCCGGGATCAGGATCGAGCTCGGGGTGTTCGACGAGCGGGCCGCCCGCGCGCTCGTCGCGAACGGCCCGCCGCCGGGTTCCAGGAGGGTCCTGGCCGAGGTCCGGGCGGACGCCGACCCCGTTCCGGGCGCGGAAGCGCTGCTGCGCCTCCTGGAGCCGCTGGGGCTGCCGGTGCTGCTGCACGGCGAGGACGACGGCGCGTGGCCGGTCCTCGGCTACGCCGCCCGCCTGGAGCACGACACCCGCGTAGGTCTGGAGGACACCCTCCACCTGCCGGACGGCACCGAAGCCCCGGACAACGCCGCCCTGGTCACCCTCGCCCTGCGCACCCTCCGCGCACGAGCCCCGCGCTAGGCCGGACCCGCGCACCCAGGCCGGGAGCGCGAACTACGCCGGACCGATCGGTTCCTGCAACTCCGTCGCCCACAGCGCCTTGTCCTCCGGCAGCTCCAGGTACAGCTCCCGCGACGGCCCCAGCGTCCGGTACCCGTTGTCGTCGATCCACCGGGCCAGCGCCTGGACGTCCGGCATCACCTCGTCCATCGACCCGCGGTGCAGCAGCGTCGCCACGCTGTCGTACGCGGGCAGGTCCACCACGTCGAAGTCCGCTCCGACCACCGACGCGCCGACCTCGACGCCCGCGTGCACCTCGACCCCGTCCGGCAGGTGCCGGTAGTACGCCAGGCCGTGCCCGGTCGGCGTCACCCCCGCGGCCTCCAACCGCCGCATCAGCTCCTCGTACAGCGGCCCGATCACCGGGGTGATGTGCTCCGGGCTGAACCCGCCCGCCACCCCGCTCAACTCGGCCACCCGCACGGCCGGAACGCTCTTGACCACGACGTCCTCGGAAGGCATGAGGCCCTCCCTCTCGATCGTTCGGAGCCTCGCCTCGACGCTGGTCAGCCTGGCGCGGTCGGCGGCGATGGACGCCTCCAGCTCGGCCTGGCGCAACCGGAGCATCCCGCGCAGGGCCTCGACGCCCACCTTCTCGTCGAGGATGGCCCCGACCTGCACGAGGGTGAACCCGAGGTCCTTCAACGCGATGACGCGGTTGAGCCGGGCCAGCTGCGCGCCCTCGTACGACCGGTACCCGGTGAACCGGTCGACGTGCGCCGGCCGCAGCAGGCCGATCTCGTCGTAGTGGCGGAGCATGCGCACCGACACACGACCGTGCTTGGCGAAGTCCCCGATGCTGAACATGACGCTCCCGAGTCAACGACCTCACACGGTGTCAGGGTCAATCCGGCAGCACGACCGACACGATCCCGGCCAGGTGCGCCAGCCTGGCGACCTCGGCGGCGCGGAACATCGGCCCGCCGGGGCGGCCGACGAGCAGCACGCGGTCCGGCTTGCCCAGCGGCGTGGCGGCCAGCTCGGTGCCCAGCTCCCGCCACGTCTCCGGCACCCAGTCCTCCTCGCCGTCCAGCACGGTCGCGCGCTGGAGCGGGAACCACGGCGGGTTCGTCATGCGGGTCTCCGGGGCCGCCGAGCTGGCGGTGATCCGGTGCACGCCCTTCGCGTCGTGGCCGAGCACGACGGCCCAGCCCGCGCGGATGATCTTCGGGACGCCCTCGGTGAAGACGGCGAGGCCCTTCGCGGGCTCCTCCGCCACCTCCTCCACGAGCTCCAGCTCGCGGTGGGTGTCCAGCACGCCCGCGTACGGGCGCACCGCGTCGACCTCGACGCCCTCGATGGACTCGGCCGCCGTGATGAGCACGTCGGGGAGCCGTCCGGACGGGAGCTCGACCACGAGGTCGTCGATCGCCACACCGCCGCCGCGTTCCACCACGTCCACGCTGAGGATGTCAGCCCCGATCTCGCCGAGCGCCGTAGCGACCGCGCCGAGCGTGCCGGGACGGTCCGGGAGTTGAACCCGGATCAGGAAGGACACGGTGAACGCCTCCATGCTCAGTGCGCGGGAGATGATCACCCGAGCTGTTTCGGTGAGCGGTACGCGCTACCGCCGACCGGTGATTCTCGCAGACGAACTATCGCTTTCCGACTCTCGTCCGACAGTTGCGGGCCGGTAAAATCGCGCGCCCGCTGTTCAGCGGTCCCCGGCAACCCGGTCGAAGCCCGTGCTGACCTCGCAATAGACTCGGGAAGTCCACGAATCCGACTACCGACCCACGGGGGTTGACGAGGTGCCCAGCATCTCCCGCGACGAGGTCGCGCACCTGGCCAAGCTGGCCAGGCTGGCCGTCACCGACGACGAGCTCGACCTGTTCGCCGGTCAGCTCGACGTCATCCTGCAGTCGGTGTCCGCGGTGGGCGACATCGCCACCGCCGACATCCCGCCGACGTCGCACGCCGTTCCGCTGACCAACGTGTTCCGCGAGGACGTGGTGCGCCCGAGCCTCGGCCAGGCCAAGACGCTCGCGGGCGCCCCCGCCGCCGAGGACGGCCGCTTCCGCGTGCCCCGAATCTTGGGTGAGGAAGCATGAGCCTGATCCGCAGCACGGCCGCCGAGCTGGCGGGCAAGATCCACAGCGGCGAGGTCTCCGCCGTCGAGGTCGCGCAGGCGCACCTCGACCGGATCTCGTCCGTCGACAAGGGGATCAACGCGTTCCTGCACGTCGACACCGAGGGCGCGCTCGCCGCGGCCAAGCAGGTCGACGACGACGTGGCCGCCGGTCGCCCGGTGGCGTCGCCGCTGGCGGGCGTGCCGCTGGCGCTCAAGGACGTGCTGGTCGCCGAGGGGATGCCGACGACCTGCGGGTCGAAGATCCTCGAGGGCTGGCACTCGCCGTACGACTCGACCGTGACGCGCAGGCTGCGCGAGGCGGGCGTGGTCATCCTCGGCAAGACCAACATGGACGAGTTCGCGATGGGCTCCTCCACGGAGAACTCCGCGTACGGCCCGACCCACAACCCGTGGGACCTGGACCGCATCCCCGGCGGCTCCGGCGGCGGCTCGTCCGCGGCGCTCGCGGCCTTCGAGGCCCCGCTGGCGATCGGCACGGACACCGGCGGCTCCATCCGCCAGCCCGGCGCGGTCACCGGCACGGTCGGCGTGAAGCCGACCTACGGCTCGGTGTCCCGTTACGGTCTGGTTGCGTTCTCCTCCTCGCTCGACCAGGCCGGGCCGTGCGCCCGCACCGTCCTCGACGCCGCTCTGCTGCACGAGGTCATCGCGGGCTACGACGAGATGGACTCCACGTCCGTCAACGCCCCCGTGCCGCCGGTCGTGGCGGCCGCCCGCGAAGGCGCGTCCGGCGACCTGTCCGGCGTCCGCGTCGGCGTCGTCACGCAGTTCAGCGGCGACGGCTACCAGCCCGGCGTGCTGGCCTCGTTCGAGGCCGCGGTCGAGCAGCTGCGCGCCCTGGGCGCGGAGGTCGTGCAGGTCTCCTGCCCGAGCTTCGACTACGCGCTGCCCGCGTACTACCTGATCGCGCCCAGCGAGGCCTCGTCCAACCTGGCCCGCTTCGACGCCATGCGCTACGGCCTGCGCGTCGGCGACGACGGCACGCACGGCGCCGAGGAGGTCATGGCCCTGACCAGGGACGCCGGGTTCGGCCCCGAGGTCAAGCGCCGCATCATGATCGGCACGTACGCGCTGTCGTCCGGCTACTACGACGCGTACTACGGCTCGGCGCAGAAGGTCCGCACGCTCATCTCGCGCGACTTCGACGCCGCGTTCGCGACCGTGGACGTGCTGGTCTCCCCGACCACGCCGACCACCGCGTTCAAGATCGGCGAGCGCTCCGGCGACCCGATGGCCATGTACAAGGCCGACCTCTGCACCATCCCGTCGAACCTGGCGGGCAACGCGGCGATGAACGTCCCGAGTGGACTGTCCGCCGACGACGGCCTGCCCGTCGGTCTCCAGATCATGGCTCCGCCGCTCCAGGACCACCGCATGTACCGGGTCGCAGCCGCCTACGAGGTCGCGCGCGACGCGGCACAGGGCGGTCCGCTCATCCAGCGCGTCCCGCAGTTGGAAGGGATCTGACGATGAGGAAAGCCCGAGGGATCATGGGCCTGCTCGGCGCGGTCGCCGCCGCCGCGAGCGCCTTCTCCACCCTGCGCACCGCGAGGGGTGACAAGGACAAGCTGGCGCTCGCCAACGCGGCCGCCAGCATCGCCGTCGCGATCACCGGCGCGGCGCTGGCCGTGCGAGGTTTGCGGAAGGACGGGAAAGCGTGACGAGCGTTGCTGACCTGATGGACTACGACGAGGTCGTCACGCGGTTCGACCCGATGCTGGGCCTCGAGGTGCACGTCGAGCTGCACACGAAGACCAAGATGTTCTGCGGCTGCGCCAACGAGTTCGGCGGCGAGCCGAACACGCACGTGTGCCCGGTCTGCCTGGCCGCGCCCGGCGCGCTGCCGGTCGTGAACGGCGTGGCGGTTGAGTCGGCGATCCGGATCGGTCTCGCGCTGAACTGCGAGATCGCGGAGTGGTGCCGCTTCGCGCGGAAGAACTACTTCTACCCGGACATGCCGAAGAACTTCCAGACGTCCCAGTACGACGAGCCGATCGCGTTCAACGGCTACCTCGACGTGACGCTGGACGACGGCGAGATCTTCCGCGTGGAGATCGAGCGCGCGCACATGGAGGAGGACACCGGCAAGTCGCTGCACGTCGGCGGCACGGCCGGTCGCATCCACGGCGCGGAGCACTCGCTGCTCGACTACAACCGCGCCGGTGTGCCGCTGATCGAGATCGTCACGAAGATGATCCCCGGCACGGCCGAGCGCGCGCCCGAGGTGGCCCGCGCGTACGTGAGCGCGCTGCGCGACCTGCTCAAGGCGCTCGACGTGTCCGACGTCCGGATGGACCAGGGCTCGCTGCGCTGCGACGCCAACGTCTCGTTGAGCCCCAAGGACTCCGGCGTGCTGGGCACGCGCACCGAGACGAAGAACGTCAACTCGCTGCGCAGCGTCGAGCGGGCCGTGCGGTTCGAGATGACCCGCCAGGCCGCGATCCTCGCCGAGGGCGGCGAGATCGTGCAGGAGACGCGGCACTTCGAGGAGGCCTCCGGCACGACCCGCGCGGGTCGTCGCAAGGAGACCGCCGAGGACTACCGGTACTTCCCGGAGCCCGACCTCGTGCCCATCGCGCCGTCGCGCGAGTGGGTCGAGGAGCTGCGCCTCACGCTGCCCGAGATGCCCGCGGAGCGCCGCAAGCGCATCAAGGCCGAGTGGAGCCTGACCGACGCCGAGCTGCGCGACCTGGTCAACGCGGACGCGATCGACCTCGTCGCGGCCACCGTCGAGGCGGGCGCGACGTCCGTCGAGGCGCGGTCGTGGTGGGTGTCGTACCTGATGCAGCAGGCCAACACCCGCGGCGTGGAGCTGGGCGAGCTGCCCATCACCCCGGCGCAGGTGGCGAAGGTCGTCGCGCTCGTCAACGAGGGCGCGCTGACCAACAAGCTGGCCCGCGAGGTCGTCATCGGCGTCCTGGACGGCGAGGGCGAGCCGGAGCAGGTCGTCGAGGCTCGCGGCCTGAAGGTCGTGTCCGACGACGGCGCGCTGGAGAAGGCCGTCGACGAGGCCCTCGCGGCGCAGCCGGACGTCGCGGACAAGATCCGCGACGGCAAGGTCGCCGCGGCCGGGGCCATCGTCGGCGCGGTCATGAAGGCGACCAAGGGGCAGGCGGACGCGAAGCGCGTGCGCGAACTCGTGATCGCCCGCTGCTCGTAGCGGTATTCCACGTCGGAGGCGTTGTCCGATCCGCTTTTATGCGGACTGGACAACGCCTCCGCTGCGTTATGGGCTTGCTCCGAACGGGTGGTGCTTGTCGCGTCAAGCTGCCGTCAGTCCTGGTCAGACCTCACCTGAGTCTTATTTCTGGTCGCAATGGGTGAAATTACTCATCGAAGATGCGTCCATCTGTGTAAGGCTTAGGCCGTTCATCAAGCCGGGGGGCTTGAGAATGATCATGAAATGCCGGATCAGGTAACCGACCCGGAAGGGTCGCCTGTTGTTAGGGGAGAACAACCATGGCTGACAACGACCCCAAGTTCGCCGACGACGTGATCACCGCCTTGGACGACACCACCCCGCCCGAGGGCGGCGACGGCGGCGCCGAGACCAACGGCGGCCCGTACCAGACCCACGGCGAGCCCGTGCCCGCTCCGACCCCGGTGCCCGGTGGCGGCGGCGGTGGCGCCATCCCGAACGGCGGCCCGTACCAGACCCACAGCGAGCCGGTGCCCGCGAAGTAGTCCCCACCCGCGTGACGCCCATCGGGCACTGGCCGCCGGACGGTTCCGCACCGACTGGCAGTCAGTGCCCGATTATCGTTTGTGCTCTTATATGTTAGTGCCTGCGTCATCGTCGAAGAGCGCGCCGCGAGGCGGCTCCCGCCCCGCGGACCCCGAAGAGCTCGTCCGCCGCGCGCGCGAGTTCCACCGCACCGGCAAAGCCACCACGGTGGCGGGCAAGCACCTCAAGGCCGCCGCCCTGCTGCGCAGGGGACTGGCGCTGCTCGACCACCACAGCGTGGACGACGTCACCCGCATCGAGGTCCGCACCCGGCTCCTGGTCACCCTCTCGTGGTGCCTCGCCGAGACCAGCCACGTCGACGACGGCCTCGCCCTGCTGTCCGGCGCGCGCGAGGACCTGGCGCTGTTCCACGACTTCCCGGAGCGCGACGAGCTGCTCAGCCTGCTCGACGGCAACCGCGCGGTCCTCCTCTTCCGCGTCGGCAGGCTGGAGGAGGGCATCACCTACATCGACTCCGACGTCGACCACCACGAACGGCGGCTCGCCGAAGGGGTCGGCGACGTCGCCGCGGTGGTGAAGTCGCTGGTCGTCGCACTGACCAACCGCGGGAACGCCTACGGCGAGCTCCACCGCATCACGCAGGCGACCCGCGACCTCAACCGCGTCGTGGACCTGTCGACCGAGCACCGGATCCCGATCAGCGCCGCCATCGCGACCCACGCGCTCGGCAACGTGCAGCAGCGCGCCGGCGACCTGCCCGCGGCGTTGCGCAGCTACGAGGACGCCAACCGCGCGTACCAGGAGCTGGAGCCGGGGATGCTGCTGCGGCTGCGGATCGACCAGGCCGAGGCGATGATCAGCGTCGGGCTCGTGGACGAGGCCGGGCGGCACCTGGACGAGGTGCTGCCGGAGTTGCGGAAGCAGCGCGTGGGGCAGGACATCGCCGAGGCCGAGCTGTTCCGCGCGGCGGCGGCGCTGCTCGACGGCGAGCTGCCGATGGCGAAGCGGATGGCGAACTCGGCCCAGCGCAAGCTGATCCGGCGCGGCAGCCCGGCGTGGGCGGCGGTCGCCGGGTTGATCGTGCTGCGGGTGGACGTGCTGCGGGCGTTGGACACCGCCCGCCCGTCGGCGCGGGTCGTCGACCGGGCGTTGGAGCTGGCCGAACGCCTGTCCGCGCAGAAGCTGCGCGACCAGGCCGCCGTGGCGCAGGCGCTGGCCGTGCGGGTGGAGGTGCGGCGGGGCAACCTCGACCGCGCCGCCGAGCTGCTGCGGAACGTGCCGGGCACCCGCCGCACGAGCCCGATCGACCGCCGGATGCTGCTCCGGCTGTGCCGCGCGGAGCTGGCGCTGGCCACCGGCAACCGGCGGGCGGCGTTGGCCCAGGCCAAGGCGGGCCTGGCCGAGCTGGGGCGGCTGCGGGACCAGATGGGCGGCCTGGAACTGGTGTCCGGGACCGCGCTGCACGGCCGTGAGCTGGGTGAGCTGGCGGTGCGGCTGGTGCTCGACGGCACCGGGTCCGCCGTGGACGCCAAGCGGCTGTTCACCTGGCTGGAGCGGACCCGTGCGCAGATGTACCGGTACGAGCCGGTCGCGTCCACTGTGGACGCGGAGCTGGTGGACAGCATCGCCGAGGTCCGGCAGCTCAGCCGAGCGCTGCTGCGGGCGAGGCTGGACGGCAACCCGACGGCCAGGCTGGAAGCCCGCTACGCCACCAGCCAGCGCGACGCCATGCGACTCGGCTGGAGCGCCAGCCCGTGGGGCAAGGCCCGGCCGGTGGCCGACATCAAGGAGGTGTCGGCCGAGCTGGGCGACCGGGCGATGATCAGCTTCGCGTCGTCCGGCGACGCGATGGTGGCCGTCGTGATCGCGGGCGGCCGGGTGCGGATGGTGCGACTGGGATCCGCCGCCGAAGCCACCGAGGCGGCGTTGAAGTTGCACGCCGACCTGAACGCCTTGGCCCCGGACTACCTGCCCGCGCCGTTGGCGGAGGTCATCTCCATCTCGGCGCGGCGGCAGGCGGACCGGTTGGACCGGCAGTTGCTCCAGCCGTTGGCGGAGTTCGTCGGGGACCGGGAGTTGGTGATCGTGCCGACCGGGCCGCTGTACGTCGTGCCGTGGGGGGTGTTGGCGTTGTGCAAGTCGCGGCCGACGATCGTGGTGCCTTCGGCGACCGCCTGGCTTGCCACCAGTCAGGCCGGGGTGGATTCGGCGGGTGGGGTGTTGTTGGTGCGGGGGCCGGGGTTGCAGGCCGCCGAGGGGGAGATTGGCAAGCTCGCTGGTTATCACGTGGACGCCACCGCTTTGGGGGGTGAGGCGGCTCGGGTGGGGACGGTGCTGGAGGCGTTGGACGGGGTGACACTGGCCCACATCGCGGCGCACGGGGAGCACGAGCCGGAGAACGCGTTGTTCTCGCGGTTGGAGTTGGCGGACGGGGCGTTGTTCGCGCACGAGGTGGGGCGGGTGCGTCGGCCGCCTCGGCAGGTGGTGTTGGCGGCATGCGAGCTGGCGTTGAACCGCATTCGGCCGGGGGATGAGGCGTTGGGGTTCGCTGGGGCGATGCTGGCGAGTGGGGCTCATACGGTGATCGCGGCGTCTAGTCGGGTGGGGGACGAGCCCGCCGCGGCGGCGATGGGGGACTACCACCGGGGGTTGGCTTCCGGGGCGTCGCCGGCGGTGGCGTTGGCGGACGCGATCGCGATCGATCCGTTGCGGCGGCCGTTCGTGTGCTTGGGGTCTGGGTGAGGTGACCCTCGGGTCTTGGGTGGCTTTCGGTTCCAGCGTGGTTGATCGGCGGCCGCGGCTTCGAGATGGGTCACCGGGCGGCTTCGACTTCCAGCGTGCTGTGTCCGATTTGATTTGGGGCCCCTAGATTTGCCCCTTGATCGGGCCAAAAGGCAGTGCCCGAAAGCTCTGCCCGATCTCCAATTGTAAGGGGCAAATCCCCCAAATAAAATCGGCCACGGTCCCACCAGTCCCCGCCGATCCCGTCGTGGTCGCCAACTCTTGCCAACCCCGCCGGTCTTGTCGTAGGCGCCAATCCTTGCACCTCCGCCGGTCTTGTCGTAGTCGCCAACTCTTGCACTCCCGCCGGTTCCGTCGTGGTCGCTAGCTCTTGCCAGCCCCGCTGGTCTTGTCGTGGTCGCTAGCTCTTGCCAACCCTGCTGGTCTTGTCGTGGTCGCCAACCCTTGCCAACCCCCTGCCGGTCCCGTCGTGGTCTCCCCGCCTGGGCGGTTACAAGTTTCAAGACTTGTAACCTGTCATGTTCGCGGCTACGGTCTTGCGTGTGGAGATGAGACGGCTTGGTGTTGGTGGTCCGCTTGTCGCGTCGGTCGGCCTGGGGTGTGGGCCTATGTCTTCTTCCGATGGTGTGGGTGTGGAGACGATTCGTGCTGCCATCGATGCCGGGATCGCGGTGATCGACACTGCGGACTTCTACGGCAATGGGCACAACGAGTGGCTTATCCGCCAGGCCTTGCGTGACGGTGATCGTGAGCGGGTTGTCATCAGTGACAAGTTCGGTGGGCTTCGGGATCCTGCTGGGCGGTTCATCGGGTTGGATGCGCGGCCAGTGCACGTGAAGAGTGCGTTGGCCTACTCGTTGCAGCGGCTCGGGACTGACTACATCGATGTTTACCGGCCTGCTCGGCTTGATCCCGCTGTGCCGATCGAGGACACCGTTGGGGCCATCGCGGAGATGGTCGAGGCTGGGTGGGTGCGGCACATCGGGTTGTCCGAGGTGGGGGTCGAGACGATTCGGCGGGCCTGTGCGGTGCATCCGATCGTGGATTTGCAGATCGAGTACTCGCTGTTCAGCCGGGGTGTTGAGCGGTCGATCCTGGGGGTCTGCCGGGAACTCGGGGTGGGGATCACGGCGTATGGGGTTCTGGCTCACGGGTTGTTGACCGGGGCGTACGCGGGGGGTGGGGAGGTTGGGCACTTGCCGTGGTTTCACGGGGACAACCTGGGTGCCAACCTGGCGTTGGTGGAGCGGTTGCGGGTGGTGGCCGAGGCTCGGGGGGTGACGGTCGCGCAGCTTGCCGTGGCGTGGGTGTTGGCGCAGGGGGACGACATCGTCGCGTTGGTGGGGGCCAGTCGTCCTGGGCGGATCGCGGACGCGGTGGTGGCTGGTGGGTTGGTGTTGAGTGGTGCGGAGTTGGCCGCGATCGAAGCCGCCGTGCCTGTTGGGGCGGTGGCGGGGACGCGGTATGCCGCGCCGTTGATGGCCTTGCTCGACAGCGAGCGGTGACGCGGGGGTTAAGGTCTGGCGGTGTTGGACGTCGAGGCGATCATGGTGGCCACCGAGGAAGTGTTGCGGCGGCACGGGTCGTCGAAGGCGACAGTTGTGGACGTCGCCAAGGTGTTGGGTGTCAGCCACGCCGCCGTGTACCGGTACTTCCCCTCCAAGGCCGCGTTGCGCGAGGCCGTGACGCGGCGGTGGTTGGGGCGGGTGTTCGACGAGCTCGCCGTGGCGGACGACTCGACCTTGGCACCGCCGGAGCGGTTGCGGGGCTGGTTGGTCGCGCTCTACCAGGCGAAACGGCGGTCGGCTGTCGGGGAACCCGAGTTGTTCGAGACGTACCGGGTCATCGCCGAGGAGAGTCCCGCCGCCACCGGGGAGCACGTCGTGGCGTTGTTGCGGCAGTTGGAGGGGATCGTCGTCGCCGGGGTCGAAGCCGGGGACTTCGTCGCCGACGATCCGGCCGTGACGGCTCGGGTCGTGTTCGAGGCGACGCAGTCCTTCCACCACCCCGCGCACGTGGGGGAGTGGGGGCTGCCCGACCGCGACGAACTGCTCGACGGCGTGTGCGCGCTCGTCGTGAACGGGCTGCGGGCCCGCTAGTCCTTGCTGCCGCCCGCGGAGCTGTCGCGGACGACGATGACCACGCGGTCGTCGCTGGAGATCGGGGCTCCGCCCGGCGCCTTGTTCACCGTGCCGACCAGCGCCGTGTTGTCGTCCAGCGCGACGAGCGGGCCGATGCGGCCGAAGCCGTTCTCCTTGTCCAGGAACGGTTCCGGCTTGCCGGTGAAGCTGCCCTCGGGGTTCATCGCGATCATCTGCGTGCCCGGCGTGTTCGAGGTGGCGACCCACATCATGTTCGTCAGGGACGCGCAGCCGCCGACGCCCGGCTTGTCCGGCCACGTCCACGCGGGCGTGCCCAGCGGCTTGCCCGCGTCGACCTTGTAGAGCACGTCCGCGGTCGCGGTGGCGTCCGTGACCCACGTCTTGCTGCCGTCCGCGGAGACGCAGACGCCGCCGGGCGAGCGCAGGCCCGCGGCGATGACCGCCGACCCCGCCGTGGGGTTGCCCTTGGCGGGCTGGCCCGCCGAGTCGATGCGGAGGACCTTGCCCGCCAGCGACGCCGGGTCGGCCGCGGCGGCGGGGTTGCCCGCGTCGCCGGTCGCGACCAGCAGCGCGCCGTCACGGTCGTAGCCCAGCACGCCGCGGTTGCCGGTCGGGCCCTTCGGGATGCCCGTCAGGACCGGCTTGGGCGTGTCGCCGGGGGCGATGCGCATGACGCGGTTGTCCGTGTCGGTGGTCAGGTAGACGTAGACGAGCTGGTCCTCGGCGTAGGTCGGCGAGAGCGTCAGGCCCGTGAGGCCGCCGTCGCTCGTGGCGTCCACGGCGAAGCTCGCGACCTCGACCGGGTCGGTCTCCTTGCTGACCTTGAGCAGCTTGCCGGTCGTCCGCTCGGTCGCCAGCGCCGTCACGACGCCGGTCGTCTGGTTCACGTCCATCAGCGCCACCCCGGAGATGGGGTTCAGGCAGGTCGCCACGACGGCGGGGTTGAAGTCCTTGCAGCCCTCCGGCGGGGGCACGGACGTCGGGGGCTGGCCGCCCTGCTGCTGGCCGCCGCCCTGCGGGAGGCCGCCCGGCATCTCCGGCGTCGGGCCCGCCTGCGGCGTGAGCTGCGGCTGCGCGCTCCAACCCGCGGGTGACGGCTGCTCGGGGAAACTCGCGCAGCCCGCCGCGAGCAGGCCGATGGCCGTGCTCGCCAGCACCGCGCGGAGCACCCGCTGAGGACGTGACACGAGGGCTGACACTAGGCGTGGCGCCGTGAACCCGAGGTGAGCGGCGGTGGCGGGTCGAGGTCGCACAGGGCGCGGTGCACGGCGTCGACCCGGTCGACGAGGAGCAGCAGCTCGTCGGCGACCACGTCGGGCGCCTCCAACGGCAGGAAGTGGCTGGTCGGCAGCACCCTGACCCGTGCCTGGGGGAGCGCGCCCGCGGGGCCCGCCATGCTCTCCGGCGACGCGAGGACGTCGTACCGGCCCGCCAGGACCGTTGTGGGGCACGTCACGCCCGCGAGGTTCTGCCGAGGGGTCTGGCCGAGCGCGAGCGCCAGGGTGAAGTACCAGCTCCAGTCGTGCAGCAGGAACCTCTTCATCGACCCCGCCACGGCCTCGGGCGCGCTGGAGGACAGCATCAGCCCGCTGTGCCGGAGCAGGAACGTGGTCACGTCGTTGATCGGCGTCCGGTGCAGCACGAAGTCCAGCAGCGGACCCGCCGCGCGCAACGTCTTCGCGCCGGTCAGGCCGATCGCCCGGCGCAGCTCCGACGGCAGGCCGGAGATGCCGAGCATCGACTCGAAGGAGTCGCCCGGCGCGCCCGCGACCAGCATCAGGCCGGACACCCGCTCCGGGTGCCGCAGCGCCAGCTCGGCCGCCACGGTCACGCCCATCGACCAGCCGAGCACCACGCACGACTCGACCCCGGCGTCGTCCAGGACCGCCAGCGCGTCGGCCACGTGGTCGGCGAGCCCGATCCGCGACTCGTCCTCCGGCCGCGCCGACCCCATCGTGCCGCGGTGGTACCAGCTCAGCGCCTGGACGCCCGCCGTCGGCAGCAGCAGCGTCGGCCACGTCTCCGGTGTCGTGCCCAGTCCGGGGCACAGCAGGACGGTGGGGCCCTCGGTGGAGGTGCGCCACACCCTGATCCGCGTGCCGTCCCCGCTGATGACGTCGTGCTCCCGCATGGCGAGGAGTGTGCCGTAGCGTGACCTCGTGACGCTCATCGTGCTGGTCCCCGATGACTACGGCGTGTCGGCGCTGTCCTCCGTGGACGGTGTCCGCCCCGTCCGCTACCAGCCTGGCGAGCCGCTGCCGCCGGAAGCGGCGGACGCGCGGGTGTTCGTGCCGAAGTTCCTCCAGGGCTCGAACCCCGCCGAGGTCTACGCCCAGCTGCCGAGGCTCGAACTCGTGCAGCTGCTCAGCGCGGGCGCGGAGCGGTTCGTCGGGCAGGTCCCGGAGGGCGTGCTGCTGTCCACGTGCCGCGGCGCGCACGGCGGCAGCACCGCGGAGTGGGCGATCGGCGCGCTGATCGCGATCTACCGCGACTTCCCCGTGTTCGAGGCGGCCCGGCTGGAGCGCCGCTGGGACTACCACGTCACCGAGACCCTCCAGGACAAGCGCGTCCTCGTCGTCGGCGCGGGCGACCTGGGCGAGCAGTTCCGCCGCAGGCTCGAACCGTTCGACGCGACCGCCACCCTCGTCGGCCGCACGGCCCGCGACGGCGTCCACGGCATGACCGAGCTGCCCGCGCTGCTGCCCGAGCACGACGCCGTGCTGATCGTCGTCCCGCTGACCGACGAGACCACGCGCATGGTCGACGCCGAGTTCCTCGCCGCGATGCCGGACCGCGCGATCCTGGTCAACGCCGCCCGCGGCCCGGTCGTCGACACCGACGCCCTGCTCGCCGAGCTGACCAGCGGCCGCCTGCGCGCCGCGCTGGACGTGACGGACCCCGAGCCGCTGCCCGCCGAACATCCACTGTGGACCGCGCCCGGCCTGTTCCTCACGCCCCACACGGCGGGCAGTTGCACGGGCGCGGACCGCCGCGGGTACGCCGTCGTGGCCTCCGAGGTGGCCCGCTTCGCGGCCGGTGAGCAGCCCGCCAACCTGGTGAAAGGCGACTACTGACCCCCGCTGGTGCGGATGGGCTCTCGCCAACGGGGTCGTAGTCTCCTATCGTGCCGGGTCGTGGCTACTCACGACGATCGCTCGGCAGGCGCAGGCGGCTATTCCGACGACGGCTTCTACCTGTCGAGCGGGTCCGGCGGTGGCGTGCACCACTTCGACGACGGGACGCAGTCGTTCGACTCGACGACGAAGTCCTTCGACAACACCGGCTACACCCCGGTCGACCCGGTCGCGTCGCACTACGAGGACGAGGACGACCGCCGCCGGGTGTTCGGCTGGAACGGCGGCACGGACCTCGGCCTGTTCGTGCTGCGCGTCGGCCTCGGCGCGGCGTTCGTCGTCCACGGCCTCCAGAAGGTGTTCGCCATGTTCGGCGGACCGGGCATCGACGGCTTCGCCAAGTTCCTCGAGACGTCCGGCTTCCGCGAGGCGAAGATCCTCTCGTGGGTCACCGGCATCACCGAACTGGGCGGCGGCGCGCTCCTGATCCTCGGCCTCTTCACGCCGTTGGCGGCCGCGGGCATCCTCGGCGTGATGGCCAACGCGATCGTCGTGAAGTGGGGCGGCGGCTTCTTCGGCGCACCGGGCGTGGAACAGGAGTCGTCGTTCGCCGTGATGGCGTTCGCCCTGCTGTTCACCGGCCCCGGCCGAGCCGCACTGGACTACGGCCGCTCCTGGTTCCGCAGGCCGCTGCTGAGCGGCACGATCTTCCTGTTCATCGCCGCCGCGGCCGTCGCCGCGACGCTGTACGTGTTCCGGTCGGTGTAGTGGTGGGGGGGGGCGGGGGGACCCCCCCCCCCCCACCCCGGTAACACCGTTGGGCACCATATGGTAAGAGGGCGGAGTT
>NZ_JBHYHC010000052.1:0-41736 GCF_042738955.1 Umezawaea sp. NPDC059074 | reverse complement strand
GGGGGGTGGTTTTGTGTCTCTCCTTTCTGTTTCCCGGCCGCGGGGCGGGCGGCGGGGTGTTTTTTTGTGTGGGGGGGGTGGGGGGGGGGGGGGGCCCCCCCCCCCCCCACCCCGCTACGCCAGGTTCACGGCGTGGCTGAACTGCTGGACCTGCGTCGTGATGTCGTAGGCCAAGCCCGTCGTGAACCCCTTCTGCGGCGTTCCGGTGTTGTTGTCGGCTCGGAAGTTGAGCCCCACGACGAAGTCGTCGGCGGCGCGCACGAGCACGGACCCGGAGTCACCTCCGTTGCACCAGACGGCACCGTTGGTGCCCTGCACCACGATCGCGTTCTGAACGTCCACCCCTACGCCCCGGTAGGCGAAGTTGAGGTTCGTGACGACACCCGTGGTGAACCTGGTGGTGGCACCGAACTTGTAGACCCGGTCGTTGAGCTGGGCGGTGCCGATTCCCCGGAGCGTCCGATTGCCGGGGTGCAGCGGGCGGTCCGGAACGGCGTTGACGAACCCGCGGTTCGTGAGCGCGACGATGGCGCAGTCGAACTGGGGTCCCCGCGCACTGGCGACGCACATGCCCACGGTGTCCTTGTCCGTGGGGTCGTCCACCTCTCCCGGCTGGATCATGGTCTGGTCCAGTGAAGGCTCGGTGGCCGACGCGGCCACGTGGTGGTTGGTGAGCAGGTAGTCGCCCGCGGGCACCCCGTTGACCGTCCCGTCCGCCCGGATGAAGCACCCGATCGACCCGTACTTGTCCGGGTCCAGGAACGCGGTGATGGACAGGCCGCCGATCACCGGGTCGTGCCGCTCGAACGGGTCGGTGGCCGTCGTGCGGAAGTCGAAGGTCTGTTCGACGACGTCCGTCGGGTGGCCGTCCAGGTCGGCGGGGATGGTCCTGGCCGGGTCGCCCTGGTCCTGCTTGCGGTCCACGTGCAGGACGATCGCGTCCTTGTCGGTGGCCTTGCCGCCCACGGACTTCTTGCCCACCGAGATGGCCGAGACGCCGGGCAGGGCGAGGAAGCGCTCCGCGTGCCGGTCGACGGCTTCGCTGATCTTCGACATGTGCGTTGTCCCCCTGCTCAGATGTCGAGGTTGCCGACGTACTGGACGGCCTTGGCGCCGAGTTTCTTGATCACGGCCTGGCGGACCTGGCCGTAGACGTCCTCGTCGAGCGTGGTGGTCTGGCTCGCGTACACGAGGTCCGTGGACGAGGCCTGGTAGTCGTTCCACAGGAAGCGCACGGTGGTCTCGCTGGTGCGCAGCGAGTAGCCGGACATGCGCATCACCAGGGTGTTGGTCGCGCCGTCCTGGTCGGCGCAGTTGCTCACCTGGAAGTTGCCGTTGGACTGGTCGTGGGTGGTCACGTCCCACACGCGGTACCAGGGGTCGTCGCTCTTGAGCGCGGCCAACGCCTTGAGCGCCGCGGCGACCAGGGCCAGTTCGCCCGCGGGCAGGACGGCGCCGAGGACGCCGAGGACGGCGGTGCTGACGGACATCGTGGAGCCCGCGGCCTGGTACTTCTCGAACTCGAACTCCTGCATGTCCCAGCCGATGTTGGACAGCACCGTCGTGTAGTTGCGGTACCACGCGATGAGCTGCGCCGGGTCGAAGCGGTTGTACAGCTTGTCGGAGTTGAGCTGGGCGAGCAGCGTCGAGTTGAGGGCGTCGCCGCGGTGCTGCGCGCTGACGTTCGCGGTGAACGACATCAGGCTGCCCGCGTCGACGGCGGCGGTCGGCCCGGTCGGCGCGACCTCGTTGGCGAGGCTGACCTTGGCGAGCTTCGGGTGGACGACGCCGATGTCCAGCGCGTGGACGAAGGAGACGCGGTCGATGGTGGTCACGGGGATTCCTCCGCGGGTAGTGGTGGTTCCGGTACGCCCCAAAAGCTAGGGAGGACAACGGGTAGGTCCGCTGGACGCGGGTTTTCGCGCGCGGTCGCCGGTGTACCTGGGAAGTGGTGTCGGGAGGTCGTCGCGCGCGACCGGCAGAACCGGCAGAATGATCTTGAGGTGATGTCGGCGTGGACGAGTTCGGGCAGCGGTTGCGGGTGGCGCGGCGGCGGCTCGGGCTGACCCAGGACGACCTCGCGCACCGGACCGGGGTGAGCGTCCGCGCGATCCGGGACCTGGAGAACGGGCGGGTGCGCGCGCCGCAGCCGCACACCGAACAGGTCCTCGCCGCCGCGACCGGGCTGTCCGACGCGCCACCGCCGGACGTCGTGGACCTCCGCGTCGACGTCCTCGGCCCGCTCACCGTCCACCGCCGCGGCACGCCGGTCGAAGTCGGGCCGCCGATGCACGCGCTGGTCCTCGGCGTCCTCGCCCTGCACCCCGGCGAACCCGTGTCGCAGGACGAGCTGGTCGACGTGGTCTGGGGCGAACGGCCGCCGCCGAGCTGCGTGAACCTGCTGCACACCTACGTGTCCCGGCTGCGGCGGCGGGTGGGCGGCGACGCGCTGGTCCGCGACCGCGGCGGGTACGCGCTGCTGCCGGACGCCTCCGACGTGCTGGAGTTCGCGGACCTGGTGCGCCGCGCGGCCGCCGCGGACGGGGACCGGGCCGCCGTGCACGACCTGACGTCCGCCGCGCTGGCCCGGTGGCGCGGCGACGTGCTGGCGGGCTCGCACGAACGCCTGCGCTGGCACCCGGCGGCCATCGCCGTGGCGCAGCAGCGCCTGTCCGCAGCCCTGCTCCACGCCGCCACCGCCCGCACCCCGCGGGAGCACGGCGAGGTGGCCGCCCGGCTGCGGCCGTTGACCGTCGTCGAACCGCTGCACGAGGAACTGCACGCGGCGCTGATCCGCGCGCTCTCGTCGTCAGGCCAACGCGCGCTCGCCGCCACCTGCTACGCCGAGATCGGCGCCCGCCTGCGCGAGGAGCTGGAGGTGGTGCCGGGTGTCGTGCTGCGCGCCGCCCACACCGCCCTCTACGCCGGACCGGCCGCGCTGGACGCGCCGAGCCCGCCCCGCGCGCCCTCCCAGCTGCCGCCGCTGCCGGTCGGGTTCACCGGCCGCGAGACGGACATGACCGCGCTGGACGAGATGCGCGCGGAGTTCGTCGCCCACGGCGTCACGGCCGTGCTGCTGGTCGTCGGCACGGCCGGGGTCGGCAAGACCGCGCTGGCCGTGCAGTGGGCCCACCACCAGCAGGCCGCGCACCCCGACGGGTGCCTCCACGTCGACCTGCGCGGCCACTCCGGCGGCGAGCCCGTGACCGCGCACGACGCGCTGGCCGGGCTGCTGCGGGCGTTGGGGGCGACGTCGCCGGAGATCCCCGACGACCCCGAGCAGCGCGTCGGCCTCTACCGGACGCTGCTAGCCGAACGCCGGGTCGTCGTGGTGCTGGACAACGCCGCGACCACCGACCAGGTCCGCCCGCTGCTCCCCGGAGCGGCGGGCAGCACGGTCGTCGTCACCAGCCGCAACCGGCTCGGCGGCCTGATCGCCCGTGACGGCGCGCGCGTCCTCGTGCTGGACGTGCTCACGCCCGCCGCGGCACGGGCGGTGCTGGCGCGGCAGATCGGCACGGCCCGCGCCGCCGCCGAACCCGACGCCGTGGCGGAACTGGCCGAGCGGTGCGCGCGGCTCCCGCTGGCGCTGCGGATCTCCGCGGCGATCCTGCGCAGCCGCCCGCACCTGTCCGTGGCGGACTACGCGGCGACGTTGACGGGCGTGGCCGGGCTGGACGCGCTGGCGATCGACGACGACGCGGACGCGGCGGTGCGGGCGTCGTTCACGCTGTCCTACCGGAGCCTCCGCGAGCCCGCGCGGGCGGTGTTCCGGCTGCTGGGGCTCCTGCCCGGCCCCGACTTCACCGCCGCGTCCGTCGCCGCCGCGCAGGGCGAGGACGTGCGGCGCACCGCGACCCTGCTGGACCGCCTGGAGTCCGCGCACCTCGTGCGGCAGCGCAGCGCGGGCCGCTACTCGCTGCACGACCTGCTCCGCCTCTACGCGACGGCCCGGTCGGCGACCGAGGACACCGCCGAGCACCGCGCCGAGGTCCACCGCCGCCTGCTCCTGCACCTGCTCGCCCACGTCCACCAGGCCCGCGTGGCCCTCTACCGGCACATGACGATCCTGCCGGGCGCCGAACGGCACCTGGCCGGTGCTCCGGAGTTCGCCGACGGCGACCGCGCGCGGGCGTGGCTCGACGCCGAACGCCCCGGCGTCGTCGCCGCGATCACCGACCTGCCCGGCCACCCGGACCTCGTCTGGGAGCTGGCCGACGCGCTGCGCGGCCACTTCACGATGGGCGTGCACCTGTCCGACTGGGCCCGCACCGCGCCCGTGGCGCTGGCCGCCGCCGAACGCGCGGGCGACGTGGTCGCGCAGGCGGCGCTGCACCTGAGCCTCGGCGACCTGAACCGGTTGCGCGGCACCACTTCCCAGGCGTTGGTGCACCTGCACACGGCGCTCGCGCTGGTCCGCCGGACGTCGTGGACGCGCGGCGAGGCGGGCATCCTCAACAACCTCGGGATCGTGTTCCTCAAGAGCGGCGAGCTGGAGCACGCCGCCGCGCACCTCCAGGCGTCACTGCGGATCCTGGAACGCGAAGGCGACCCGGTGCTGACGATGGGCAGGCTGGGCAACCTGTCGCTGGTCCTGTTCGACGCGGGGCAGTTGCACGCCGCGCTGGACATCTCGACCAGGTCCCGCGACCTCCAGCTGCGGCTCGGGTCCCGGTTCAGCCAGGGAGTGGCGGCGTCGAACCTCGGCGAGGTGCTGTGCGCCGTGGGCGAGCTGGAGCGGGCACGGGAGGTGCTGCTGGAGGGGGCCCGGCTCAGCGGGGTCAACGGCGACCTCGGCACGGAGGGCGAGTGCTCGCGGCAGCTCGCGGTCGTGCTGCGCTGCGCGGGTGAGCTGCCCGAAGCCCTGGAGCGCGCCGAACGGGCGCTGGAACTGGCCGAGCAGGCGGGGGACTCCCACGACGAGGCGTGCGCGCTCAACACCCTCGGCACCGTGCTGCTCGACCTGGGCCGGGCCGCCGACGCGAGCCGCGCCCACCGGCGGGCGCTCACCGCCGCCGAACGGGCGGGGTCCGCGTACGCGACCTGCGAGGCGCACACCGGCCTGTCCTGGTCCACGGCGGACCCCGACCCGGCGCTCGCGGCACTCCACCTGGCCCGCAAGTCCGGTTACCGCGACCTGGTGGGCGCCGCCCGTGCCGCGCTCGCCAACGCCCACTTGGTCGCGGGCGCGCGCGCCGACGCCGTGCGGCACGCTCAGGAAGCCGTCGACATCCACCACGGCACGGGCAACCGGTACGCCGAGGCCCGCGCGGCCGACGTGGTGAGCCGGGCGCGCGGGTGACTCGGCGGTCGCGCTACCGCGAGGGGTCGCGCACGGCTCCGGTCGACGCGTCCGTGGTCAGCCGGGCGTACGCGCGCAGGGCCGCGGTCACCGGGCGGACCCGGTCCACGGGCTGCCACGGGCGTTCGCTCGCGTCCATCTTCGCGCGGCGCTCGGCCAGCACGTCCTCGTCCACCAGCAGTTCGAGCCTGCGCTCGTGCACGTCGATCAGGATGCGGTCGCCGTTCCGCACCAGGCCGATCGCGCCACCACCCGCCGCCTCCGGCGACACGTGGCCGATCGACAGGCCCGACGAGCCGCCGGAGAAGCGGCCGTCGGTGATCAGCGCGCACTTCTTGCCGAGACCGGAGCCCTTGAGGAACGCGGTGGGGTGCAGCATCTCCTGCATGCCCGGCCCGCCCGCGGGACCCTCGTAGCGGACCACGAGCACGTCACCGGCCTGGATCTCCTTCTTCAGGATCACCGACACGGCCTCCTCCTGGCTCTCCACGACCCGCGCCGGGCCCTCGAAGTGCCACAGCTCCTCGTCGATGCCCGCGGCCTTGATGACCGCGCCGCGCTCGGCCAGGTTGCCGCGCAGCACCGCGAGCCCGCCGTCCTTGGTGAAGGCGTGCTCCACGTCGTGGATGCAGCCCTTCGCCGCGTCGGTGTCCAAAGAGGACCAGCGGTTGGACGTGGAGAACGCCTCGGTGGTCCGCACCCCGCCGGGGGCGGCGTGGAACAGCTCCACGGCCCGCTCGGAGGGGTTCGCGCCGCGGACGTCCCACTCGCCGAGCCACTGCTCCAGCGACGGGCTGTGCACGGAGTGCACGTCCCGGTGCAGCAGGCCGCCGCGGTCGAGTTCACCCAGCAGCGCGGGGATGCCGCCCGCCCGGTGCACGTCCTCCATGTGGTAGTCCGAGTTCGGCGACACCTTCGACAGGCACGGCACGCGACGGCTGATGTCGTCGATGTCCTGGAGGGTGAAGTCGATCTCGCCCTCCTGCGCGGCGGCGAGGATGTGCAGCACGGTGTTCGTCGAGCCGCCCATGGCCATGTCCAGCGCCATGGCGTTCTCGAACGCCTTGCGGTTCGCGATCGTGCGGGGCAGCGCCGACTCGTCGTCGTTCTCGTACCAGCGCTTGCACAGCTCGACGATCGTCTTGCCGGCGTCCACGAACAGCTCGCGGCGCGCTGCGTGCGTCGCCAGCGTCGACCCGTTGCCCGGCAGCGCGAGCCCCAGCGCCTCGGTCAGGCAGTTCATCGAGTTCGCGGTGAACATGCCGGAGCACGACCCGCACGTCGGGCACGCCGACCGCTCGACCTCGTCCAGGCCTTCCTGGTCGACGTTCGCGTTCGCCGACGCGGAGATCGTCGTGATCAGGTCGGACGAGGGGATCGCCACCCCGTCCACGATGACGGCCTTGCCCGCCTCCATCGGCCCGCCCGACACGAACACCACCGGGATGTTCAGCCGCAGCGCCGCGTTCAGCATGCCGGGCGTGATCTTGTCGCAGTTGGAGATGCAGACGATCGCGTCGGCCTGGTGCGCGTTCACCATGTACTCGACCGCGTCCGCGATGACCTCGCGGGACGGGAGGGAGTACAGCATCCCGCTGTGCCCCATGGCGATGCCGTCGTCGACCGCGATCGTGTGGAACTCGCGCGGCACGCCACCCGCCTCGCGGATGCCCTCGGCGACGATGTCGCCGAGATCGCGCAGGTGCACGTGACCGGGCACGAACTGGGTGTACGAGTTCGCGATGGCGATGATCGGCTTGCCGAAGTCGGAATCCGTCATGCCGGTGGCCCGCCAGAGCGAACGGGCGCCCGCGGCGTTGCGGCCGTGGGTGGTGGTGCGGGACCGGAGCGGTGGCACGGCTCCTCCAGAATCTGGGAACAGCGAAACGGTTCAGACGCCTGGTGGGCGTGATGATCAGGTGAAGCCGGGGTGGTTCAGACGTTACTCGTGCGCAGCTCGGCGGTAACCAGCAGAGCGGCCAGTGCGAGCGTGATCACGTGCACGACCGTGCACCACAGGCAGATCTTGCCGATGAGGAACAACTCGGCCGCGACGAGGTAGACGACCATCAGCACCCCGACCCCGGTCGCCCCGAGCCTCGCCCAGCTGATCCAGCGCTGCGGACTGCGCCAGGCCTGGGGGAGGCAGAGCAGGGTCATCGCGACGTAGAACGCGGTACCGAGATCGGCGACCGGGATGCCGAACAACCTGGACTGCTCGCTGCTGGTCACGGAAGCGCAGTCGACAACGCTGTTCTCGGCGCAGACGAGCAGTTCGGGAGACCCGTAGTGGGCGATGGTGAGGTAGATCGAGGTGGCCAGTCCCGCCAAGGCCAGAACCAGGCTGATCAGGGGGACGCGGGAGGTCGTGAGCACGGGTCGACTTTACGGAAGCCGCAGGTTGGCCTGGTGTGAACCATGGATCTAGAGACCCGATCGGGTGATCCGGCGACCACCTACGGGACTGGCAGCTGCCCGGCGACCACCTACGGGACTGGCAGCTGCCCGGCGACCACCTACGGGACTGGCAGCTGCCCGGCGACCACCTACGGGATTGGCAGAAGCATGGCGCCGACTTACGGGACTGGGGGTCGCCTGGTGACCTGCTACGGAACGCTACGGGCCGCCCGCAGCCGTGGCCGATTTTACTTGGGGATTTCGGCCTTAAAATTGGAGATCGGGCAGGGCTTTGGGGCACTGCCTTTTGGCCCGATCAAGGTCGAAATGAGGGGTCCCCAAGTCAAATCGGCCACTCCACGACGCAAATCGCCCGGTGACCACGACGGCACCGGCGGCCGCGAAGGCGACCACGACGGCCCCGGCAGCCACTACTGCCCGGCGCGTTCCCTCTCCTCTGCGGCATCGACCTCAGGAGCGGCCTCGACCTCAGGTGCGGCGTTGACCTCTGCCGCTTCCTCCGCCGGAGCCGGCTCGGCCTCGGGCTTCACCCCAGGCACCGTGATCCGTCCACCGCTCACCGCCGCCAACGCGGGCAGGTGCATCATCCGCACCGCGGGCAGCTTGACCAGCGTGTCGTCGTTCAGCTGCACGCTCAGCCAGGACTTCTCCGCCAGCTTGATCGCCTTCACGTCCGTCCACGCGACGGTCTTCTTCCCGAACACCCCACGCGCCACGATGGTCGAGGGCGTCACCGTCGTCCGGTTCCGCACCACCCACACCGCGAACGCGAGCGGCAGGACGTACAGCGCCTGCATCCCCGGTACGGCGAACGCCACCGGCGTCACGCAGATGACGCCGACCGCGGAGGCGAGGAGGGCTACGGCGGGGATTCGGAAGACCAGCTTGTCCACGTCGGCCATGGTCGCACCGTTCAACCGAGCGGGTGACTCCGGGCTGGGTTCGTGCAGCACGTCACGTCCACGATCCGGGAATCCGATCCCGCCCAGTTGACGGTTCCGCCGATTCACGGTTAACGTCACCGCCATGCAGCGCATGCTCGTTCTCGTACTTCCCAGGCGCGTCGACGCCTAGGCAGTCACAGCTGCGTCGACGCGCGACCCTCGTACGACCCATTCGGGTTGTCGAGGGTTTTTTCGTGCCCGGACCCCCAGGTGGGCCCACCACCGCATCCGACACCACGAGGCAGACAGATGACTAGCGCAACCTCGCGACAGGCCCCAGGCGAGTCGCCCCGCCCCGGCCCGCGGCCCAAACCGGCCCCGCCGAGCGGAGCCCCGATCCGCGTAACCGGCGCCCAGTCGCTCGTCCGTTCACTCGAAGCCGTCGGCTGCGAAATCGTGTTCGGCATTCCCGGCGGGACGATCCTCCCGGCGTACGACCCGCTGCTCGACTCGACCAAGGTCCGGCACATCCTCGTGCGCCACGAGCAGGGCGCGGGTCACGCCGCGACCGGGTACGCGCAGGCCACCGGCAAGGTCGGCGTGTGCATGGCCACCTCGGGTCCCGGTGCGACGAACTTGGTCACGCCCCTCGCCGACGCGAACATGGACTCCGTGCCGGTCGTCGCGATCACCGGGCAGCAGAGCCGTCCGCTGATCGGCACCGACGCGTTCCAAGAGGCCGACATCTGCGGCATCACGATGCCGATCACGAAGCACAACGTCCTCGTCACCGACCCGGCGGAGATCCCGCGGGCGATCGCCGAGGCGTTCCACCTGGCGTCGACGGGCCGACCCGGCCCCGTGCTGGTGGACATCCCCAAGGACGTGCTCCAGGAGATGACCACGTTCTCCTGGCCGCCGGAGCTGCGCCTGCCGGGCTACCGCCCGACCACGCGGCCCCACGGGAAGCAGGTGCGGGAAGCCGCGAAGCTGATCGCGCACGCGAAGAAGCCGGTGTTCTACGTCGGCGGCGGTGTCATCAAGGCCAACGCCAACGCGGAGCTGCTGAAGCTCGCGGAGTCCACCGGCATCCCGGTCGTCACGACCCTGATGGCGAAGGGCGCGTTCCCGGACTCGCACCCGCAGCACATGGGCATGCCCGGCATGCACGGCTCGGTCGGCGCGGTCGCCGCGATGCAGGAGGCGGACCTCCTGGTCGCGCTCGGCGCGCGGTTCGACGACCGGGTCACCGGCCAGCTGTCGTCGTTCGCGCCGCACGCGCAGGTCGTGCACGCCGACATCGACCCGGCCGAGATCTCCAAGAACCGCCGCGCGGACGTGCCGATCGTCGGCGACTGCAAGGAGATCATCACCGAGCTGGTCGACGCCATCAGGGTCGAGGTCGAGCACTCGGACAAGAAGGTCGACCTGGCCCCGTGGTGGGCGTACCTCAACGGGCTCAAGGAGACCTACCCGCTGGGCTACGACTGGCCGTCCGACGGGACGCTGTCGCCGCAGTACGTGATCGAGCGCATCGGCTCGCTGGTCGGCCCGGACGCGCACTACACGGCGGGCGTCGGGCAGCACCAGATGTGGGCGGCGCAGTTCATCAAGTACGAGAACCCGCGCACGTGGATCAACTCCGGCGGCCTCGGCACGATGGGCTACGCGGTCCCCGCCGCCATGGGCGCGAAGGCCGGTGCGCCGGACAAGGCCGTGTGGGCGATCGACGGCGACGGCTGCTTCCAGATGACCAACCAGGAGCTCGCCACCTGCGCCATCGAAGGCCTGCCGATCAAGGTCGCCGTCATCAACAACGGCAACCTGGGCATGGTCCGCCAGTGGCAGAACCTGTTCTACGAGGGCCGCTACTCGCAGACGGACCTCGGCACGCACAAGCACCGCATCCCGGACTTCAAGCTGCTCGGCGAGGCCATGGGCTGCGCGGGTCTGCGGGCCGAGTCGCGCGACGAGGTCGACGCCGTCATCAAGCAGGCCATGGAGATCAACGACCGGCCGGTCGTCATCGACTTCGTGGTCGGCAAGGACGCCCAGGTGTGGCCGATGGTCGCGGCGGGCACCGGCAACTCCGAGATCATGGCCGCGCGCGGCATCCGCCCACTGTTCGATGAGGACCTGTGATGACCCGGCACACCCTGAGCGTTCTGGTCGAGGACAAGCCCGGTGTGCTCGCGCGCGTCGCGGGCCTGTTCTCCCGGCGGGGGTTCAACATCGAATCCCTGGCGGTCGGCAGGACCGAGTACCCCGACATCTCCCGGATGACTATCGTCGTCTCGGTCGACGAGCTGCCCCTGGAGCAGGTCACCAAGCAGCTCAACAAGCTGATCAACGTGATCAAGATCGTGGAGCTGGAGCCGACCGCTTCGGTTCAGCGGCAACTCCTGCTCGTGAAGGTCAGGGCCGACGCGACGGTCCGCAGCCAGGTCCTCGAGACCGTGCAGCTGTTCCGCGCGAAGGTCGTCGACGTCTCGCCGGAAGCGGTGACCGTCGAGGCCACGGGCACGTCTGACAAGCTCGACGCGCTGCTCCGAATGCTGGAACCGTACGGCCTTCGCGAGATCGTGCAGTCCGGCATGGTCGCGATCGGTCGGGGCGCTCGCTCCATCACCGCGACCGCGGTGCGCTAACACCCAGTTTTCCGCTGTAGGGAAGGAAGAAGTAACACCATGAGCGTCGAGATCTTCTATGACGACGATGCCGACCTGAGCATCATCCAGGGACGCAAGGTCGCCGTGATCGGCTACGGCAGCCAGGGCCACGCGCACGCGCTGAGCCTGCGCGACTCCGGCGTCGACGTGCGGATCGGTCTCCTGGAGACGTCGAAGTCGCGTGCCAAGGCCGAGGAAGAGGGTCTCCGCGTCCTCACGCCCGCCGAGGCGTCCGCCGAAGCCGACCTGATCATGATCCTGGCGCCGGACACCGCCCAGCGGCACATCTACGCCCAGGACATCGCGCCGAACCTGAAGGACGGCGACGCGATCTTCTTCGGCCACGGCTTCAACATCCGCTACGGCCTGATCGAGGCTCCGTCCGGTGTGGACGTCGCCATGGTCGCCCCCAAGGGCCCCGGCCACCTCGTGCGCCGCCAGTTCGTGGACGGCAAGGGCGTTCCCGCGCTCATCGCCATCCACCAGGACGCGACCGGCGGCGCGCAGGCGCTGGCGCTCTCGTACGCGGCGGGCATCGGCGGCACGCGCGCCGGCGTCATCAAGACCACGTTCAAGGAAGAGACCGAGACCGACCTCTTCGGCGAGCAGGCCGTGCTGTGCGGCGGCGCGTCCGCGCTCGTGCAGACCGGTTTCGAGGTGCTGACCGAGGCCGGTTACGCGCCCGAGATCGCGTACTTCGAGGTGCTCCACGAGCTCAAGCTCATCGTGGACCTCATGTACGAGGGCGGCATCGCCCGCATGCGCTACTCCATCTCCGACACCGCCGAGTACGGCGACCTGACCCGCGGCCCGCGCGTCGTGAACGCCGCGGTCAAGGAGGAGATGAAGAAGATCCTGGGCGAGATCCAGGACGGCACCTTCGCGAACGAGTGGGTCGCCGAGGACGAGGCCGGCCGCAACAACTACAAGAAGTTGCAGGCCGAGGGCGAACAGCACCCGATCGAGGAGGTCGGCAAGAAGCTGCGCGGCCTGATGTCCTGGGTCGACCGCCCGCTGACCGACACGGTCTGATCAGCGCTTTTCCCCACCGGAGCCCGCGATGCCACGAGCACCGCGGGCTCCGGTATACCTAGGGGATGACCGAGAGCGCGCCGATCTACGACGACAAGGCTCACGTACGCGGCAACCTCGACCTGACCCAGGCCGAGTGGCAGCGCGGCGACGACACGGATCCCGACGGCGAGCACGTGGAGATCGCCTTCGTGAAGCACACCGACGACGTCACGTACGTGGCGATGCGCAACTCCGCGCACCCCGAGGGCCCGGTGCTGGTGTTCACGCCCGCGGAGTGGGACGCGTTCATCCTGGGCGCGAAGGACGGGGAGTTCGACGAACCCTGGTGAGGTCGGCTCACCTCCGCCAGAACAGGTGGTGCACCACCCCGCTGGGGCTGGGCACGACGTCGACGTGGAACCGGTCGCGCAGCTCGTCGGGTGACTCCCAGAGCCGCGACCCGGACCCGAGTTCCACCGGCGAGACGGCCACGTGGAGGGTGTCCACGAGGTCGGCGTCGAGGAACTCCCGGATCGTGGCGGCCCCGCCGCCGAGCCGGACGTCCTTGCCCGCGGCGGCCTCCCGCGCCAGCGCGAGGGCCGAGGCGGGATCGGCGTCCACGAAGTGGAACGTCGTGTCGCCGAGGGTGAACGACGGGCGCGCGTGGTGGGTCAGCACGAACACCGGGGTGTGGAACGGGGTGTCGTCACCCCACCAGCCGAGCCAGTCGTGGTCGGTCCACGGGCCCCGCTGCGGGCCGAACTTGTTGCGGCCCATGATCTCCGCGCCGATGTTGTGGGCGAAGTCCCGCGTGAGGTAGTCGTCGAGGCCGCGGCTCCCGCCCGGTTCGGTGCGGTTGGGCCAGCTCGCCGTGGCGCCCGCCCAGGCGAACATCGTGCCGGGGTCGGCGTGGCCGAAGGGTCGTTCGAGGCTCTGGCCCTCGCCCGCGCCGAAGCCGTCGCTCGAGACGTTGAAGTTCTGGACCTTGAGAAGCTGGCTCACTGTGGATTCTCCTGAGGGGTCGACACCAGGGGAGACTCTGCCGGCCGCGAGGACTCATCGCGGTTGGAAGAACGCCAGCATCCTCTCGGCGGCGTTCGGCGACATCAGCAGCTCCTGCATGTCCGCGGACATCCGCGCGGCGGCGCTGGTGCGCTCGAACATCTCCCGCTCGTACTCCTCGACCGCGGCGGGGACGTCGTCCGGGCGCGCGGCCAGCGCGAGACCGAGCAGGGCCCCGTCGAGCAGCGCCATGTTGGCCCCCTCGCCGACCGGCGGCATCAGGTGCGCGGCGTCGCCGACCAGCGTGACGTCCGGGGCCGACGGCCAGGTCAAGCCGGTCGGGAGGGCGCTGAGCGACCGGGGCGCGACCGCGTCGTCGCACGCCTCGATCAACGCGGTGAACCGCGCGTCCCAGCCGTGCAGCAGCTCGACCAGCCGGGCCTTCGCGGCGGTCGGGTCGTCGAACGGGATGCCCGTGGTGGCGAGCCAGTCCTCGGGGGTGTTGTAGAAGCTGAGGCCGATGCGGACGCGGCCGTCGCCGTTGCGCTGCGCCGCCAACGACATCCCGTCGCCGAGCACCCAGTAGTTGCCGCGCCCCACCATCGCCGCGAGATCGGGGTGCGTGCGGTCGATATCGGGGATGCCGACCTCGACGACGTTCTGGCCGATGTGCGCGGGCCGCGCGTCGGTGAGCAGCGCCCGCACCCGCGACTGCGCCCCGTCCGCGCCGACCAGCAGGTCGTACGTCGTGCTGCCACCACCGGCGAAGCGCACCACGCCGTCACCGGCGGACTCGAACGCGTGCCCCCAGCGCACCGTGCCCTCGGGGAGCGAGTCCAGCAGCAGGTCCCGCAGATCGGCCCGGTCGACCTCGGGCCGGGCGAGCGGCGCGTCGTCCGGCGTGTCCTCCTGGAGGAGCAGGGTGCCGTCGGGTTGGAGCAGCCGCATGTCCTGGCCTTCCCGGCGGGCGATGGCGAAGAACGGCTCGAGCAGTTCCGCCTCCCGCAGCGCCCGCTGCCCCGAGTGGATGTCGAGCATCCCGCCCTGCCCCCGCGCGTCCCGCGACGGTTCCCGCTCGTAGACCTCGGAGTCGATGCCCTTGACGTGCAGCACGCGGGCGAGCGCCAGCCCACCGAGACCCGCCCCGATGATGACGATCGTCATCGTTCCCCTCCTTCGATACGCTGTACTTGTCGATACACTGTATCGCGCAATGCGTTGTACTGTCTGCGCATGGTGGTGTGGGAGAGGCCAGAGCCCCCGAGTCGTCCCGTTCCGAATCCGCTGAGCAGGGAGAAGATCGTGCGGGCCGCGATCGACCTGGCCGACGCGGACGGCTTGGAGGCGGTGTCGCTGCGCAAGGTCGCGACCGAGTTGGACGTCGGCCCCATGCGCCTCTACGGGTACATCGCGAGCAAGGACGAGTTGCTCGACCTGATGGTCGACGCCGTCCACGCCGAGATCCGCCCCACCGGGGACACCTGGAGGGAAGCCCTGCGCTCCCTGGCCGAGTCCACCCGCCGGGCCGCGCACGACCACGAGTGGCTGGCCGACCTGCTCGGCGGCCGCCCCCAACTGGGCCCGCACGCGCTGGCGAGCGGCGAGACCGTGGCGGCCGCGCTGAAGGACGTCGACGTGGACGCCGTGATGCCGGTGGTGGGCGCGGTCAACGCCTACGTGATCGGCGCGGTGCGCCGCGAGATCGCCGAACGGCGGGCCGAACGCTCGACGGGCCTCGACAAGCGCGGCTGGCAGGTCGAACTGGGCCCGTACCTGCTGCGCGCGTTCGCCACGGGCAACTTCCCGGCACTGTCCACAGTGGTCCACGACGCCACCCACCTGGACGCGGACGAGACCTTCCGGATGGGCCTGGACTTCCTCCTCGACGGCATCGAGGCCCGCCTCGCCCGCTGACTCCTCGACCCCGGTGCCGAGCGGACCTGCCGGGTGGACCCCGGTCGACACCGAAGCCCGGTCGGACCGACCCCGCACCTCGTTCCCTCCCGCGCAACCCCACCCCCCGAAGGTGTCCACAAGCCAACCCGAAGGTGTCCGATTCATCCCCGTGAACGAACCGCCCCCACCCCTCCCACACCGTGAGACCGCAGGTCAGCGGGACGGCCGTACGGTTGAATCCGCTGGTGAGGTGGGACACCCGACCGCGGTGGACGAGACCTCGCTGACTAGACTCGTTAACAGTCCGGACACATTGCCGTGGCCGGTCGGCGCGGCTGCCGACGGCGCCATTCCGGCCGCGGCCCGCGCTCCCCATCTGATCCCCGATGCCCTGGGAGCAACGTCCGTGAGCACGAGCCGACCTGTTGTCCTGATCGCCGAGAAGCTGGCCCCCTCGGTGCTCGACGTTTTCGGTGACGGGATCGAGGTGCGCCACGTGGACGGCACCGACCGTCCCGCGCTGCTCGAAGCCGTCGCCGACGCCGACGCGCTGCTCGTCCGCTCCGCCACGAAGGTGGACGCCGAGGTGCTCGCCGCGAGCACGCGGCTGAAGGTCGTGGCGCGCGCCGGGGTGGGGCTCGACAACGTCGAGGTGCCCGCCGCGACCGAGCGCGGTGTCATGGTCGTCAACGCGCCCACGTCGAACATCGTGTCGGCCGCCGAGCACGCCGTGGCGCTGCTGCTGTCCGTCGCGCGCCAGGTGCCCGCCGCGAACGCGACCCTCCAGGAAGGCACCTGGAAGCGCAGTTCCTTCAACGGTGTCGAGCTCAACGGCAAGACCGTCGGCGTCGTGGGCCTCGGCAAGATCGGCCAGCTGTTCGCGGCCCGCGTCGCCGCGTTCGGCGTCACGCTCATCGCGTACGACCCGTACGTGTCGGCGGCCCGCGCGGCGCAGCTCGGCATCGAGCTGGTCACGCTGGAGGAGCTGCTGGAGCGCGCGGACGCGATCTCCATCCACCTCCCGAAGACGCCCGAGACCAAGGGCCTCATCGGCGCCGACCAGCTCGCGAAGGCGAAGCGCGGCGTGATCATCGTCAACGCCGCGCGCGGTGGCCTCGTCGACGAGCAGGCGCTGGCCGACGCGGTCCGCGAGGGCCAGGTCGGCGGCGCGGGCATCGACGTGTTCTCCACCGAGCCCACGACCGAGAGCCCGCTGTTCGGCGTGCCCGGCATCGTCGTGACGCCGCACCTCGGCGCGTCCACGACCGAGGCGCAGGACCGCGCGGGCACGGACGTCGCGCGCTCGGTGCTGCTCGCGCTCGCGGGCGACTTCGTGCCGGACGCCGTCAACGTGCAGGGCGGCGGTGTGGTCGGCGAGGAGGTCCGCCCGTACCTGCCGCTGGTGCAGAAGCTCGGCACCGTGCTGGCCGCGTTCTCGAAGAAGGCGCCGACCTCGGTCACGGTCGAGGTCCGCGGCGAACTGTCCAACGAGGACGTCGCCGTGCTGCCGCTCGCCGCGCTGCGCGGCGTGTTCTCCAGCGTCGTCGAGGAGCAGGTCACCTTCGTCAACGCCCCGAACCTGGCGTCGTCGCTCGGTGTCGCGGTCGACCTGGTGAAGGAGCCGGAGAGCGCGAACCACCGCAGCCTCGTCACGGTGCGCGCCGTGCAGGCGGACGGCACCGTGCTCACGGTGTCGGGCACGCTCACCGGCCTCGACCAGGTCGAGAAGATCGTGGGCATCAACGGCCGCAGCTTCGACCTGCGCGCCGAGGGCAACGTGCTGCTGCTGGAGTACCCGGACCGGCCGGGCGTCATGGGCACCGTCGGCACGCTGCTCGGCGAGGCGGGCGTGAACGTCGAGGCCGCGCAGATCAGCCAGACCACGGACGGCTCGGACGCGTTCATGCTGCTGCGCGTCGACCGCCCGGTCGACAACCAGGTGCTGGACCCGATCGGCGCCTCGGTGGGCGCGCACAAGGTCAGCGCCGTCAGCTTCGAGTAGTGAGCGCCCAGGGGGCGTTCCGGCCCCGGAACGCCCCCTGGAGCTTTGCCTGAATTGGGTATATCGCGAGTACACCCGCCGGTGTGACAGTTGACATCTGGTAAGCAATTCTGTGGGTGCCGTCACTCGTTCGGAGTAATATCCGGGTGATGTTGACCGATTAAATTCCCACCAACGAGGTTGACCGAGGTGCCGTAGAGGGCACGGCACCCCCGCGAGCAGTCCTACCTGGTTCTCCCGCTGCCCGCGCGGTCGTATCCGACCTCGGTTGGGGCATGTTGTGAGTCGATCTCGCATTCTCGCCAGATCAGCGGGCCCGGTGCTCGCCGCGATGCTGGTAGTCGGTGCCACCGCGGGTTCCGCGGTCGCCGCAGACGACCCGAAGGCGGAGGCCGTTTCGGCCGCCAAGGGTCTTTCCGCCGCTTCCCTGCAGCTCAAGGTCTCGCCTCGGCTGAAGACCACCACCGGCAAGGTCACCGCGTTCGTCGAGCTCGAGGCGAAGCCCGCCGTCGACACCTTCGACGAGAAGACCAGCCAGGGCGCGTCGAAGGAACAGGCGAAGCAGGCCGTCAAGGCCACCAAGAACGACACCTCGAAGGTCACCGACCAGGTCGTCGGGCAGCTCAAGAGCACCGACTCGTCGACCGAGGAGGTCTCCCGGACCTCGAACGGCGTCCCCGGCGTGATCGTCACCGCCGACGCCGCGAAGGTCCGCGAGCTGGCGGCCCGCTCGGACGTGAAGTCCGTCCGCTCGGTCGTCACCAAGGGCCGCACCAACTCCAACGCGGTGCAGCTGACCAACACCATCAAGGCGTGGCAGCAGTACGGCAAGCTGGGCGAGAACGTCCGGGTCGGCATCATCGACACCGGCATCGACTACACCCACTCCGACTTCGGCGGCCCCGGCACGGTCGAGGCGTTCCAGGCGATCGACGAGACCAAGGTCGACCCGTCGTACTTCCCGACGGCCAAGGTCGTCGGCGGCTACGACTTCGTCGGCAACGGCTACAACGCCGACAGCAAGGACCCGGCGGTCAACACCCCGAAGCCGGACCCGAACCCGTTGGGCTGCAACGACCACGGCACGCACGTCGCGGGCACGGCGGCGGGCTTCGGCGTCAACGCCGACGGCTCCACGTTCACCGGTGACTACACGAAGCTCACGCCCGCCGACCTGAACGCCATGCGGATCGGTCCCGGCACCGCCCCGAAGGCGCTGCTGTACGCGCTCAAGGTGTTCGGCTGCGAGGGCACGACCAACGTGACGTCGGCAGCCCTCGACTGGGCGCTCGACCCCGACGGCGACGGCGACTTCTCCGACCACCTCGACGTGGTCAACCTGTCGCTGGGCAGCGACTACGGCGCCCCGGACGACCCCGACAGCCTCTTCGTGAAGAAGCTGAACAAGAAGAACGTCCTCACGGTGTTCTCCGCGGGCAACGGCGGCGACCTCTACGACATCGGCGGCTCGCCGGGCTCCACGCCCGAGGCCCTGACCGTCGCCTCGGTCCGCGACTCCTACGTGCTGCGCGACGGCGCCGACGTCACCGCCCCCGCGGGCGTGACCGGCGTCAAGCCCGGCCAGTACAGCCAGAACTACACCGGCTACCCGACGCTGAACCTGACCAAGCCGGTCGCGAAGCTGACGGACCCGGCGAACCTCGACGGCTGCCTCCCGTTCTCGGCCGCCGACGCCGCGCTCGTCGCGGGCAAGTACGCGTGGCTCGAGTGGGACGACGTCGACGCCACCCGCCGCTGCGGGTCGGCCGCGCGCACGAACAACGCCCAGGCCGCAGGTGCGGTCGGCGCGCTGTTCTCGTCCACGCTGGAGAACTTCAACGCGGGCATCGCGGGCAACGCGACCATCCCGGTGTTCCAGTTCACCGGCACGGCCACCGCCGCTCTCCGCCCGGCGCTGAACGCGGGCACGCTCCAGGTCCGCCTCGCGGGCGACCTGCGCACGACGGTCTCGACCTACGACCCGTCCATCAGCGACACCCCGAGCTCGTTCACCTCCCGCGGTGTGCGCGGCCCGGTCGTGAAGCCGGACATCGCGGCCCCCGGTGACACCATCGCCTCGGCGCTGAGCGGATCCGGCAACGGCACCCTGGTCATCTCCGGCACCTCGATGGCCGCCCCGCACACCTCGGGCATCTCCGCCCTGGTCCGCGAGGCGCACCCGGACTGGACGACCGAAGAGGTCAAGGCCGACATCATGAACAGCGCCAGCGCTGACGTGAAGCAGGACGGCAAGACCTACGCGCCCAACCGCGTCGGCTCCGGTCGGATCGACGGCAAGGCCTCGCTGGACAACCAGGTCCTCGCGATGGTCCAGGACGATCCGGGCAACGTGAGCGTCTCCTTCGGCACCGTCGAGGTCGGCGGTCCGGTGTCGCTCAGCAAGACGATCAAGGTCGTCAACAAGAGCGCCAAGTGGGTCGAGTACACGACGGGCTACCAGGCGATCACCTCCATCCCCGGTGTGAGCTACCAGCTCTCCACGGGCTCGGTGAAGATCAGCCCCCGCGGCGTCGCCAAGGTCAAGGTGACCCTGAAGATCGACAACCCCGCCGCGCTGCGCAAGACGGTGGACTCCACCGTCGAGCCGCTCCAGCTCGACGTGCCGCGCCAGTTCCTGGCCGACGCGTCCGGCCGCGTGGTCCTCACGCCGAAGTCCGGCGCGACGGTCCCGCTGCGGGTGCCGGTCTACTCGGCCCCGAAGCCGGTCGCCAAGATCACCACGGCCGACACGCTGAACTTCAAGGGCAAGGACAAGCAGGCCGTCCTGAACCTCAAGGGCAAGGGCGTCAACCAGGGCTCCGGCTCGCAGGCGTACCGCTCGCTGATCAGCGTCCTCGAGCTCCAGGGCACCTCGCCCAAGCTCAAGGAGTGCGGCAAGAAGGTCACCGAGAACTGCACCATCAACGAGACGGCCAAGGGCGGCGACCTCCGCTACGTCGGCGTCGCGTCCACCGCGCCGCTGGCGAAGGCGCAGGGCGCTCCCGAGGAGTCGCTGCTCGCGTTCGGCATCGCGACGTGGGGCAACTGGTACAACATCGGCAGCAACACCATCCCGTTCGTCGACATCGACACCACGGGTGACGGGGTGCCGGACTTCGAGACGTTCGCCACCAAGCTGACCGACACGGACCTGATGGTCGCCACCACCGTGAACCTCGCGACCGGTGCGACCGTCGACATCCAGGGCCTCAACGGCCAGTTCGGCGACGTCGACACGAACATCTTCGACACCAACGTCGTCGTCCTGCCGGTGCTGCTCACGGCGCTGGGCCTCGACCCGACCAAGGACACCTCGCGGGTCTCCTACCAGGTCGGCGTCGCCGGTCCGTACGTCGCGCCGGGCACCACGAACGGCCTGGTGGACTCGATCCCCGGCTCGTTCTCGTTCGACCCGCTCAAGCCGGGCCTGTCCGTTCAGGGCGGCGGTGACGCCGCGCTCTCGTACCTGGCCAAGCCGGGCACGGCGCTCGTGGTCAACCGCGACACCGCGGCGCTGGCGAAGGACAAGGCCGACAGCCTGCTCGTGCTCAACCACCACAACGCCACCGGGGACAAGGTCTCCGTGGTCAAGGTGCGCGGGTCCGGAGGCTCCGGCTACTAGCTAGTACTGCTCCGTTCGAGTGCCGGCCGGCTGGGGACTTCCCCGGCCGGCCGGTCTCGTTACACACTGCGGGTGACACCCGATCGGGTGGTATGGACCGTCTAGGTGTCCCGCAGTACGGGAGAAGTGACCACGAAAGTGTGTCCGAGAACCGTTTGAACTCCGGATAACCGGTAGCCTTTCGCAAAGGAAAGTAAGTCCCGACAATTGGGACTGATACCTGGGAGGTGTGTGGATGCGGCTCGCAGTGATCCCAGGAGACGGGATCGGGCCCGAGGTCATCGCCGAAGCGCTGAAGGTGCTCGGGGAGGTCGTTCCGGCGGCCGAGATCACGCGTTACGACCTCGGCGCGGCTCGCTGGCACGCCACAGGGGAGTTGTTGCCCGAGTCCGTGCTCGGCGAGTTGCGCCAGCACGACGGGATCTTGCTCGGCGCGGTCGGCGATCCGTCGGTGCCGAGCGGAATCCTGGAGCGGGGGCTGCTGCTGCGGCTCCGCTTCGAACTCGACCACCACGTGAACCTGCGCCCGGCGCGGTTGTACCCCGGTGTGCGCAGCCCTCTGGCCGACGCGCCGGAGATCGACCTGGTCGTCGTCCGGGAGGGCACCGAGGGCCTGTACGCGGGCAACGGCGGCCTCCTGCGCAAGGACACCCCGCACGAGATCGCCACCGAGGTCAGCATCAACACCTCGTTCGGCGTCGAGCGGGTCGTCCGCGACGCCTTCGCCCGCGCGTCCAACCGGCCGCGCAGGCACGTGACGCTCGTGCACAAGACGAACGTGCTCACCCACGCGGGCTCGTTGTGGTCGCGCGTGGTGGAGGAGGTGTCCCTCCAGCACCCGGAGGTCACCGTCTCCTACCAGCACGTGGACGCGGCGACGATCCACCTCGTCACCGACCCCGGCCGCTACGACGTGATCGTCACCGACAACCTGTTCGGCGACATCCTCACGGACCTGGCGGCCGCGGTGACCGGCGGCATCGGCCTGGCGGCCAGCGGCAACCTCGACGTGACCCGGCGCAACCCGAGCATGTTCGAGCCGGTGCACGGCAGCGCGCCGGACATCGCGGGCCAGGGCATCGCGGACCCGACGGCCGCCGTGCTGTCCGTGGCCCTGATGCTCGACCACCTCGGCGAGCACGAGTCCGCCCGGCGGATCGAGGCGTCGGTGGCGTTCGACCTCGCCACCCGCGACCACCAGTCGCCCGGCGCGACCTACGCGATCGGCGACCGCCTCGCGGCGCTGGTCTCGTCGAACGTCCGCACCTGATCCACCGCTGTTCGGGAACGCCCGTCGGACCACCCGGTCCGGCGGGCGTTTCCGCGTCCAGGACCGGAACTCGGGCCGAACCCCATCTTTGTCGAGACTTTGCGTGATTCTGCTCACTTCTTGCGTGATACTGGTCCGCGAGCACCCCTCCAACGAAGGAGATCGCGGTGGTTGTGTCACGCAGGACATTCCTCGGATCCGCCTTGGCGGCCACGGCCCTGGCGGGGGTGGTGCCCGCGCAAGCGCGGGCCGCCAGTCCGCCCGGCGACGTGGTCGGCAAGATCACCGTCGGCTACCAGGGGTGGTTCGCCGCCCCGAACGACGGGTCGCCGATCAACGCGTGGTGGCACTGGAGCAACAACTGGGGGCAGGCCCCGTCGCCCTCCAACACCGCGATCACCGCGTGGCCGGACATGCGCGACTACGCGCGCGGCTTCCCGACCGCCTACCGCAACCTCGGCAACGGCCAGCCCGCCACGCTGTTCTCCAGCTACGACCAGTCCACCGTGGACACCCACTTCCGGTGGATGCGCGAGAACAACTGCGACACCGCGGCGCTCCAGCGGTTCAACCCGTTCGGCGGCGAGGGCCCGACCCGTGACGGCATGGCGGCGAAGGTGCGCTCGGCGGCCGAGGCCAACGGCCGCAAGTTCTACATCATGTACGACGTCACCAACTGGACGAACATGCAGTCGGAGATCAAGACCGACTGGACCACCAAGATGTCCGCCCACGTCTCCTCGCCCGCCTACGCCCGGCAGAACGGCAAACCCGTCGTCTGCATCTGGGGTTTCGGCTTCAACGACCCCGGCCGCCCGTTCGCCCCGGCCGCGTGCCAGGACGTGATCACCTGGTTCAAGGCGCAGGGCTGCTACGTGATCGGCGGCGTGCCGACCCACTGGCGCACGGAGACCGAGGATTCCCGGACCGGGTTCGCCGGGGTGTACCGCTCGTTCGACATGCTCTCGCCGTGGATGGTGGGCCGGATCGGGAACGTCGCCGACACGGATCGCTTCTACACCAACGTGAACCAGCCCGACCAGGCCGAGTGCAACGCCCGCGGCATCGACTACCAGCCGTGCGTCCTGCCGGGCGACCTGCCCGCGCGGCACCGCGCGCACGGCGACTTCATGTGGCGGCAGTTCTACAACATGGTCCGCCTCGGCGCGCAGGGCATCTACATCTCCATGTTCGACGAGTACAACGAGGGCAACCAGATCGCCAAGACCGCCGAGACGCAGGCGTACGTGCCCGCCGGATCGGGGTTCCTGGCGCTGGACGAGGACGGCACGGCCTGCTCCGCGGACTACTACCTGCGCCTGACCGGCGACGGCGGCCGGATGCTGAAGGGCCAGATCGCGCTGACGCCCGTGCGGCCGACGCCACCGGTGCTGGGTGGCGGACCACCGCCGGTCGTGGACCTGGCGCGGGGCAAGCCGACGTCGCAGAGCAGTCAGACGCAGGGCTACGGCAGCGGCAACGCGGTCGACGGGAACACCGACACCTACTGGGAGAGCGCCAACAACGCGTTCCCGCAGTGGATCCAGGTCGACCTCGGCTCGGTGGCCGCGGCACGGCGGCTGGACCTGGCGCTGCCGGGGTTCTGGGGGTCGCGGACGCAGACGATCACCGTGCAGGGCAGCACCGACGGCGGGACGTTCACGACCCTGGTCCCCGCCGCCGGGTACGCGTTCGCACCCGGCACGAGCGTCACGCTGCCGGGCACGGGCGTGCGGTACCTGCGCCTGCTGTTCACCGCGAACACCGGCTGGCCCGCGGGCCAGCTGTCCGGGTTGCAGGTCTTCGCCTAGGGCGGTGACGCGGGTGGCCCCGAGCGGGCCGCCCGCGTGACCTGGCGCACGGCGGGTTGACACCCGAACACCCCAGCGCACAGCATCACTGCGCTGCCCGTGGGGGAAGTCCGGTCGAAATCCGGCGCTGACCCGCAACGGTAGGTCCACTCCCCGTGGACGAGCCCGATCACCCATCGGCGGCGTGCTGTGCTCCAGCTCCTGCCGTGGTTCGCGGGAACGGGGACCCCTCGCGGTCGCTCGCGCTCAGGCCACCTGTCCGAAGGGTGACCGCGTGGCCCGGACCGGTCCGCTCGTGGCGGCCCTCGTCGTCGTCCTGCTCGCCTCCGTCGTCGCCGGAGTGGCGCTGGGCCCGGTGAGCATCCCGTTCGGCCGGGTAGCCGGGTTCCTCCATGCCGCCGTGACCGGTGGCCGCGTCGAGGCCGTCGACGCGAGCCAGTACCGGATCGTGTGGGACATCCGCCTGCCACGTGTGCTGCTCGCCGCCGTCGTGGGCGCGGGGCTGAGCGTCGTCGGCGTGGCGATCCAGGCCATGGTGCGCAACGCGCTCGCCGACCCGTACGTGCTGGGCATCTCGTCCGGCGCGTCCGTGGGGGCGACGGCCGTGGCGACGCTGGGCCTGTTCGCGTCGCTCGGCGTCTACGCCCTGTCCGCCGCCGCGTTCCTGTCCGCGCTGGGCGCGACGGCGCTCGTGTACCTGGCCGCCCGGACCCGCGCCGGGCTCACGCCGTTGCGGCTGGTGCTGACCGGCACCGCGATGGCGTACGGCTTCCAGGCCGTGGCGCTGCTGCTGGTGTTCCAGGCCCCGCACGGCGAAGCGGCCCGCGCGGCGATGTTCTGGCTGCTGGGCAGCCTGGGCGGCGTCACGTGGGGGTCGCTGCCGGTCGCCGCCGCCGTGGTGGCGCTGGGGACCGCGTACCTGCTGGCGAACGGCAGGCGGCTCAACGGGTTGTCGATGGGCGACGAGACCGCGACGACGCTGGGGATCGACGTCGGGCGGATGCGGCGGACGCTGTTCGTCGTCACGGCCGGGATGACCGGCGTGCTGGTGGCCGTGAGCGGCGCGGTCGGGTTCGTCGGGCTGATGCTGCCGCACCTCGTGCGGATGGTGGTCGGGTCCGACCACCGCCGCGTCCTCGTGGTGGCGCCGCTGGCGGGCGCGAGCTTCCTGATCTGGGTCGACGTCGCCGCGCGGATGCTCGCCGCGCCGGAGGAGCTGCCGCTCGGCGTGATCACGGCCGCTCTGGGCGTGCCGTGCTTCGTGTTCCTGATGCGGCGGCGCGGCTACGTGTTCGGGGGCAACTGATGGAGCTGGAACTCGACGCCGTCTCGGTGGCCGGGATCGTGCACGACGTGTCCCTGTCGGCGGGCAGCGGCGAGGTCGTCGGGATCGTCGGGCCCAACGGCAGCGGGAAGTCGACGACCCTGCGGTGCGTGTACCGGGCGTTGAAGCCCAGCGGCGGCACGGTCCTGCTCGACGGGCGGGACCTGCTGTCCGTGCCGCTGCGGGAGAGCGCGCGGCGGATGGCCGCGTTGACGCAGGACAGCCACGTCGAGTTCGACTTCACGGTCGCCGAGGTCGTGGCGATGGGACGGCTGCCGCACAAGTCGGCGTTCGACCGGGACACCGCGCGGGACCGTGAGCTGGTCTCGTCCGCGCTGCGGCGGGTGGACGTCGTCCACCTGGCCGCGCGGAGCTTCCTGACCCTGTCCGGCGGAGAGCGGCAACGGGTGCTGATCGCGCGGGCGCTGGTGCAGGAGCCGGACGTGCTGGTGCTCGACGAGCCGACCAACCACCTCGACATCAAGCACCAGCTGGACGTGCTGGCGCTGGTGCGCGGGGTCGGCGTGACGGTGCTGACCGTGCTGCACGACCTCAACCTCGCGGCCGCGTACTGCGACCGCATCCACGTCCTGGACGGCGGGCGCGTGGTCGCGGGCGGGAAGCCGGCGGACGTGCTGACCCCGTCGCTGGTCCTCGCCGTGTTCGGCGTCCACGCCCACCTCGTCAACCACCCCACCAGCGGAGTGCCCCAACTCCTCTTCGAACACCCGGAGGTCCCGTCGTGAGACTGCTCGCCCTGTGCCTGGTCTTCAGCGTCGCCGCGTGCGGGGCGACCGTCGCGCAAGACCCGGCGGCGTCCTCGGGACCGGTGACGGTCAAGAACTGCGGGCAGGACGTGACGTTCGACCGGGTGCCGTCGAAGGTGGTCACGAACGACACCGGGATCGCGGAGATCATGTTCGCGCTGGGGCTGGCCGATCGGATGGCCGGGTACGTGATCGGGGACGGGCAGACGGCGGACGTCGCCTCGTCGCCGTTCAAGGCGGACTGGGACCGGGTGCCGAAGCTGGGGGAGAAGATCACCAAGGAGGTCGTGCAGGGGGCTGGGGCGGACCTCGTGTTCGCGGGGTGGAACTACGGGTTCTCGGAGAGCTCCGGGTTCACGCCGGAGGCGTTGAAGGGCCTGGGGATTCCGTCGTACCAGCTGACGGAGGCCTGCCGGAACGGGATCGGGAAGCAGCGGGGGATCATGCCGCCGTTGGACGCCCTGTACGAGGACCTGCGGAACCTGGGGAAGGTGTTCGGGGTGTCCGCGCGGGCCGAGGAGCTGATCTCGGGGTACCAGGAGCAGATCGCGGCCGCCGGGGCGCTGATGGAGGGGGAGCCCCGGCCGAAGGTGTTCCTGTACGACAGCGGGTTGGACCAGCCGTTCACCTCGGGGAAGAACGCCGCGCCGCAGGACATCATCGCGAAGGCGGGCGGGGCGAACATCTTCGGGGACCTCGACGACAGCTGGACCACCGTGGGGTGGGAGACGGTGGTCCAGGCGAACCCGGACGTGATCCTGATCAACGACTCCGCCGACGGGGACAACAACACGCCTGAGGAGAAGGAGAAGTTCTTGACGGGGTACGCGCCGTTGGCGGGGGTGCCCGCGGTGCGGGACCGGAAGTTCTTCGTGCTGCCGTACGCGGCGTTGGTGGAGAGCCCGCGGAACCCGGCGGCGATCGAGGCGTTCGCGAAGTTCCTGGCCGGGTGAGGGACGCGGGGCCGGTCGGTGGCCGGCCCCGCGTCGGGGTTGGTCGCCGACTCCGCGTGGGTTCACGCTCGGGGGTCACCCAGAATGTGGGAACTGCGGTCCGGTGCCTGGTCGTCTCGGCGGGACTGTGGCACCATCCTCGACGTGGCCTCGAACACCGTGATCATTATTGACGAGCGCGCCGGGTAGTGCTTCTCCAGCACCCGGTGCGCTGACCTCCTGCCTTTCGCGGGGGGTTTTTTTGTTTTTCGGACCCTGCCACCCCCACCACCTCTGGCCAGGAGAGAACCGTGAGCAGCCTCCCGCTCGGCGACACCTTCCACGTCTTCGACACCACGCTCCGGGATGGTGCGCAGCGGGAGGGGATCACCTACTCCGTCACGGACAAGCTCGCCGTGGCGCGGTTGTTGGACTCGTTGGGCGTCGGGTTCATCGAGGGCGGGTGGCCAGGGGCCATGCCGAAGGACACGGAGTTCTTCGCGCGGGCCGCTGACGGGGAACTGGAGCTGCGGCACGCGAAGCTCGTGGCGTTCGGGGCCACGCGCAAGCCCGGCGTCGACGTCGCGGAGGATCCGCAGGTCCAGGCGTTGTTGGCGGCGCGGACCGACGTGGTGACGTTGGTGGCGAAGTCCGATCGGCGGCACGTCGAGCTGGCGTTGCGGACCGACGTCGGGGAGAACCGGGCGATGGTGCGGGACACCGTGCGCTACCTGGTCGACCACGGCAAGCGGGTGTTCGTGGACGCCGAGCACTTCTTCGACGGGTACGCCTACGACCCGGAGTGCGCGCTGTCGGTCCTGGAGTCCGCTGTGGACGGTGGGGCCGATGTCGTCGTGCTGTGCGACACCAACGGCGGCCAGCTGCCCCTCGGGCTGGCGGAGACCGTTGAACAGGTGATCTCCCGCACGGGCTTCCGTGTGGGCATCCACTGCCAGGACGACACGTCCTGCGCGGTGGCGAACACCGTCGCGGCTGTGCAGGCTGGGGCGACCCACGTCCAGTGCACCGCGAACGGGTACGGCGAACGGGCGGGCAACGCCGACCTGTTCGCCGTCGTCGGGAACCTCGTGACCAAGCTCGGCCTTCCGGTGCTACCCGCCGAATCGCTGGCCGAGCTCACCCGTGTCTCCCATGCTCTTGCGGAGATCGCGAACATCGCCCCCTACACCCACCAGGCTTATGTAGGGGCGTCGGCTTTCGCTCACAAGGCGGGACTGCACGCGAGCGCGATCAAGGTGGATCCGGAGCTGTACAACCACATCGATCCGGACACCGTCGGCAACGGCATGCGGGTACTGGTCACCGAGATGGCGGGCCGGGCGAGTCTCGAGCTCAAGGGACGTGAGTTCGGCATCGACCTGGCCCGTCGGCCCGACGCGGTCACGAACGCGGTGCGCAAGGTGAAGGAGCTGGAGGCGCAGGGGTGGTCGTTCGAGGCGGCCGACGCCTCGCTGGAACTGCTGCTGCGGCGGGAGCTGTCCGAATTGGACGAATCGCCGTTCACGCTGGAGTCCTACCGGGTCGTGCTGGACCGGCGGCCGGACGGGGAGATCGTGTCCGAGGCCACGGTCAAGGTGCACGTGGCCGGTGAGCGGGTCATCGAGACCGCCGAGGGCAACGGGCCGGTGCACGCGCTGGACGCGGCGCTGCGCAAGGCGTTGCTGCCGCACCTGTCCTGGTTGGACAGTGTGGAGCTGTCCGACTACAAGGTGCGCATCCTGGCCGAGGATCCCGGCACGGACGCCGTCACGCGGGTGCTCGTGGAGTCCACGGACGGCGAGCGCGAGTGGACGACGGTCGGGGTGCACGGCAACATCGTGGAGGCGAGCTGGCTGGCGCTCTGCGACGCTCTGGTGCACAAGGCGATGCGGGTCCGCGCGCTGGTTTAGGCTGGACGCCGTGCGCATCGCCCGAATCGCCCAGCCAGACGGACTCGCCTTCGCCAAGATCGAGGGCGAGGGCGACGACCTGACGGCCGTCGAGATCAAGGACGAGCCCTTCGGCGGCACGCCGACCTTCACGGGTCGGCGCTGGCCGCTGGCGGACGTCCGGCTGCTCGCCCCGTTCCTCCCGCCCAAGATCATCGGCGTCGGGCGGAACTACGCCGACCACGTCGCCGAGCTGGGCAACGACATCCCCGAGAACCCGTTGATCTTCTTCAAGCCGAACACCTCGATCATCGGCCCGAACGCCGAGATCAAGCTGCCCGCGATCTCCGAGCGCGTCGACTACGAGGGCGAGCTGGCCGTCGTCATCGGCATCGGCGGGCGGGACATCCCGGCCGAGCGGGTCCGGCAGTCGATCCTCGGCTACACGATCGCGAACGACGTGACCGCGCGCGACCTCCAGAAGGCCGACGTGCAGTTCACCCGCGCCAAGGGGTTCGACACGTTCTGCCCGCTCGGCCCGTGGGTCGAGACGGAGTTCGACCCGACCGACGTGGCCATCCGCACCGAGTTGGACGGCGTGGTCGTGCAGGAGGGCCGGACGTCGCAGTTCATCTTCGACATCGGCGAGACGATCGAGTTCATCAGCTCGATCATGACGCTCCGGCCGCTCGACGTCATCCTCACCGGGACGCCCGCGGGCGTCGGCCCGATGAAGGCGGGCCAGTCGGTGTCCGTGACGGTCGAGGGCCTCGGCACGCTGACCAACCCCGTCTCCAACCGGTAGACCGCTCAACTGGCAAAAGTTCCTCCGCAAAGGTTTGCGCCGACCAGCACGGACACCTTCCCGCTGGGCTGGTCGGCCCAACCTCGCGGTCGCAGGTACCGCACCGGCGTACTCGCGGGTAACTTCCCGTGTTCATCAGGCCGTGGAGCCTGGTGGAGGTGGCCAAGTGCTCGACGTCGAGTGCCCCCGCGTGCTGCTGGTCGACGCCTCGCAGCTCATCACCGAGGGGCTGCGGATCTCGCTCAACCGCACGCAGTCCTTCCGCGTGGTGGGCATCGCCCACAGCGCGGCGGACGCCCAGCGGTGCCTGCGGGACCTGCTGGTGGACATCGTCGTGACCGACGTCGACGTCCCCGGCGCGGGACCGCTGCGCACGGTCCACGACGCCGTCAACCACCGCCCGCGCGCCCGCGTGGTCGTCCTGTCCAACCGGGACAGCCGCCACTGGGCCACGGCCGCGCTGGACGCGGGCGCGTCCGCCTACCTGCTCAAGACCTCGCCGTTGAGCGAACTGCTGCCGGTGATGCTCGCCGTCGCCCACGGCGCCACCGCCACCGTCGACGTCCACCTCGGCGAACTGGCCCGCCTGCCGTCCCGGCTGCCGCCGCCGTCCGCGCTGAACCGGCTGAGCGCCAGGGAGTTCGACGTCCTCGCCGAGGTGGCGAAGGGCCTGGACAACCAGCGCATCGCCCAACGGCTGTTCATCAGCACCGACACGGTGAAGTCGCACGTCCGCGCGATCCTCCGCAAGCTCGGCGCCCGCGACCGCGCCCACGCGGTGGCGATGGTGCTCAACGAGTCGGGCGCGGTCGAGCCGGGGGCGTAGTCACTTGGCGCTCGGGTCCGCCTTGGTGCGCTCGATCGTGGCGGGCTCGCGCCGGGCGAACGCGGGCGCGTGCTCGGGGCGCAGCCCGATGGCGACCATGTACGCCGGAATCCCCTGGAGCAGCGGGAACCGCTGGAGCAGCGCGATCGGCTTGGGCGTCCCCGTGCCGCCGACGTCGACCTTCCCGTCGAGCGTGCGCCGCAGCAGGGCGTTCTGGATCAGCCGCTGCGCGCCCTGCGTGACGGCCGTCGGCAGCCAGCGCCTGCGCCGCACCTTCGCGAGCACCGACGGCGTGACCCGGCCGCGCCGCAACGGGGCCGCGAGGATCGTCGCCGCGGCGACCGCGTCCTGCACCGCGAGGTTGATGCCGACGCCGCCGATGGGCGACATCGCGTGCGCCGCGTCACCGACGCACAGCACACCGTCGGCGTGCCAGCGGGTCAGCCGGTCCAGCTTCACGTCCAGCAGCTTCACGTCGTCGAGCGACTCGACCGCGTCCATCCGGTCGGCGAGCAGCGGCACGAGCGCGATCATGCGCTCGCGGAACGCCTCCACGCCCTGCTCGCGCAGCATCCCGTCCGTGCCCTTGCGGATCAGGAAGGCGATCTGGAAGTAGTCGCCGCGGTCGAGCAGGACCAGGCCGCTGCTCTTGCCGAACCGGGCGAGCCCGCCGTTCGGGTCGTCCTCCCGGCGCGGCACGCGGAACCACCACACGTCCATCGGCGTGCCGAACGACCGCACCGGCAGCCGCGCTTCCGAGCGCACGGTCGAGGAGCGGCCGTCCGCGGCCACGACCAGGTCCGCGGCGATCTCGCCCTCGACGCCGTCGGCCGTGCGGTAGCGGACGCCGGTGACCTTCGCGCCCTCCTTGACCAGCCCGGTGACGGCGGTGTTCATCCGCAGCGAGAACGTCGGTTCGAGCTTGCCCGCGTCGGCCAGCAGGTCCAGGAAGTCCCACTGCGGCACGAACGCGATGTGCTTGTGCCTGCCGGGCAGCCTGCTGAGGTCCGCCACGGTCGCGGGCCCGCTGTTGAGCAGCACCCGCATCCGGTCGATCAGCTGGTGGGGGACCTCGGCGAACGCTGGCCCCAGCCCCAGTTCGTCCAGCAGCGTCAACGTGGACGCGTGGACCGTGTCGCCGCGGAAGTCCCGCAGGAAGTCGTTGTGCTTCTCCAGCACGGTGACCTCCACCCCGGCCCTGGCGAGCAGCAGGCCCAGCACCATCCCGGCCGGTCCGCCTCCGACGACGACGCACGTGCTCCGTTCCATGACCCCTCATTTCAACGGTAGTTGAATAAGGGTAGCGTCCTCCTCCGGTGCTCGCGCGGTCAAGGGGAAATCGCGGATGCCACACGGGTGGACGGCACCGCGGGACCAGTGGTCCACGCCCTCGCCCCACTGGTCCACGCGAGACACGCGCGGCTGTCCGAATGTTCCGACATGGTGCGTTTCCTTTTCGTGACAGAGGAAGTCGAGCGGGCGCGCCGAAGGTGTCCCAAGTGGACGGTTCGAGGCCCGTGCCGATCACGGCGCGGGGGCGGGCGTCACCGACCGGACGGTCCACCCGTGCGGTCAGGATCGCTCGATCGGCCGATTGCCTCGTGCGCTCGGGGCATCCGGACTGGTGCGTTCGGTGGGTCAAGCGGTGCTTGACCGTGCAAGAGTCCCCAGATATCACCTCCTTAGCCGAATCGGCCGAGGGGTGATCGCACCTAGCCTCACGGGGTGACAACTGCTTCCCCGACTTTCACGCTCAAGAGAACCGGCGAAATCCGCGCAATCTCGCTCGACGTCGACGACACGCTCGTCGACTACAGCACCTCGTCGCGAGCCGCCTTGGCCTCGATGGTGGGTAACGCCGACGCGTGGTTGTTGTGGCAGCGGGTCACCGACGACCACTGCGCGAGACTCTTAGCAGGGGAACTCCAGTACGAGACGATGCGGAACATCCGGACCCGCGCGTTCTTCGCCGCCCTCGGTGAAGAGCTCGACGAAGCGGAGGCCACACGGCGGGAGATGCGCCGCCAAGAGGTCCTGGCCGACGGCTGGAGCCTGTTCCCGGACGTCGTCCCGTGCCTGGAGTGGCTGCGCGCCACCGGACTGCCCATCGCCGCCGTGAGCAACGCCTCCGGCCGCCACCAGCGCGTCAAGATCGCCGCGCTCGGCCTGGCCGAGTACTTCGACACCGTGCTCATCGCGGGCGAGGTCGGCGCGGCCAAACCCGACCGCATGATCTTCGACACGGCCTGCTCCGACCTCGGCGTCCCGCTCACCGAAACGGTCCACGTGGGCGACCGGCTCCACGCCGACGCCATCGGCGCGCGCGACGCCGGGATGCGCGGGGTCTGGCTCAACCGCCAAGGACCCCGCGAAGGCGCGATGCCCGCGGGCATCAGCACCATCAGCAGCCTCGCCGAGCTCCCCGAACTGCTCGTCTGCGAACTCTCCACCGCGCACGCCTGAACACCCGCTGCACCGGCCCCCACCTCGCCCGATGGGTTGAGGTGGGGGCCGATTTCACTTCTGCGGGCACCGTGGTCTAGTATTCATCTCGTTGGAACGAGCGGCCCTCAGCGCGAAGAGCGGGAGAGCCGATCAGGAAAACATTGGGGTATGGTGTAATTGGCAGCACGGCTGATTCTGGTTCAGTCAGTCTAGGTTCGAGTCCTGGTACCCCAGCTGCGGAGCAGAAATCAGAGTCTGATACGCTACTCCAGCAACAAGCTAGATCGAAAGATCGGCGAATAGCAGGACCAAGCAGTACAAAAGAATCACCTAGGGCCCCGTCGTCTAGCGGCCTAGGACGCCGCCCTCTCAAGGCGGTAGCGTGGGTTCGAATCCCATCGGGGCTACAGAGCTGGGAGAGCCATGCGCCTTTGACAAGGCGCATGGCTCTTTCGCATTTCACACTGGGGCTCTCGCCCCAGACCCCAAGGCAGGGAGGGCTTCGCCCCCCTGCACCCCCCAGGTGTGTGCTGGTGAGGGGTCATGTTGAGGGCGTGGTGCCCACCATGCGGACCTGGGGGCTCGACTTCGTCATCGAGTGGGTGTGGGTGCGGAAATAGGCGTGTGAAAGGGCAAAGGCCGTGAGTGGTGAGGCTCACGGCCTTTGTGTTGTTGCTGTCTTGGTGCTGGGTGTGTCGTGTTAGAGGCGGGATTGTAGGGCTTCTGCTGCTGCTAGCAGGTCGGCTGCCCATCTTGCGCCTGGGCGTCTGCCCATGCGGTCTATTGGGCCGCTAACGGAGATTGCGGCTACTACTGCGCCCGCGCTGTCCCTTACTGGGGCGCTGACGCTGGCTACGCCTGGTTCGCGTTCGGCGACGCTTTGGGCCCAGCCTCGTCTGCGGACTTCCAGGAGGGTGCGTTCGCCGTATACGGCGTCTGCGAGCACTGATCTTTGGGTGCCGGGGTCGGACCAGGCTGCTAGGACCTTGGCGCCGGAGCCCGCGGTCATGGGGAGTCTGGCACCTATGGGGACGGTGTCCCGGAGGCCGCTGGGGGGTTCGGCGGCTGAGACGCAGATGCGCTGCATGCCGTCGCGGCGGTAGAGCTGGACGCTTTCGCCGGTTATGTCGCGGAGGCGGGGCAGCACGGAGGCCGCCGCGTCGAGCAGGGGGTCCGTAGCGCCGCCCGCCAGTTCTGCCAGTGCCGCGCCTGGACGCCAGCGGCCGTCGGAACCCCGTCGGAGGAGGCGGTGGACCTCCAGGCCTACTGCCAGGCGGTGCGCGGTCGCCCTGGGCAAGCCTGTTCGGTTGCAGAGTTCTGCCAGTCCACACGGATCCTTCGCGACGGCGTTCAACACGGCCACAGCCTTGTCCAGCACGCCGATCCCGCTATGCTGTCCCACAGCGCGATACTAACTTCCCGGTATCTGGGAAGTCCAGAAGTTATCGGGAGCCCCCGCTCGTGAGAGAGCTCCCAGCCACGAACCGATGGGGATGAAGCGATGGGCCGCACACTCGCGGAGAAGGTGTGGGAGGCGCACGTCGTGCGCCATGGCGACGGCGCCGAGCCGGACCTCCTCTACATCGACCTCCACCTGCTGCACGAAGTGACGAGTCCGCAGGCGTTCGACGGGCTGCGGCTCGCGGGACGCGGGCTCCGGCGCGTGGACCTCACGATCGCGACCGAGGACCACAACGTCCCGACGGTCGACATCGACCAGCCGATCGCGGACCTCGTGTCCCGGACGCAGGTCGACACGCTGCGCGCCAACTGCAAGGAGTTCGGCGTCCGCCTGCACCCCATGGGTGACGCGGAGCAGGGCATCGTGCACGTGGTGGGGCCGCAGCTCGGGCTCACGCAGCCCGGCATGACGGTGGTGTGCGGCGACAGCCACACGTCCACGCACGGCGCGTTCGGCGCGCTCGCGTTCGGCATCGGCACGTCCGAGGTCGAGCACGTGATGGCGACGCAGACGTTGCCGTTGAGGCCGTTCAAGACCATGGCGATCACGGTCGACGGCGAGCTGCGCGACGGCGTCACGGCGAAGGACGTCATCCTCGCGGTCATCGCGAACATCGGCACCGGCGGCGGCCAGGGCTACGTCCTGGAGTACCGCGGCAAGGCCATCGAGGCGCTGTCGATGGAAGCCCGGATGACGGTGTGCAACATGTCCATCGAGGCTGGTGCGCGGGCCGGGATGATCGCGCCGGACGAGGTGACGTTCGAGTACCTGAAGGGGCGGCCGCACGCTTCCGTTGGGGCCGAATGGGATGCGGCCGTCGAGTACTGGAAGACCCTGCGCACGGACGACGACGCGGTCTTCGACGCCGAGGTCCACATCGACGCGAGCGCGCTGACCCCCTTCGTGACGTGGGGGACGAATCCCGGACAGGGGCTGCCGTTGAGCGCCTCCGTGCCGGACCCGGAGGCGATCGGCGACGACAACGAGCGGGTCGCGGCCGAGAAGGCGCTGACCTACATGGGCCTCACGCCGGGCACGCCGCTGCGCGAGATCAGCGTCGACACGGTGTTCCTCGGCTCGTGCACGAACGGCCGCATCGAGGACCTGCGGGCGGCCGCGGCCGTGCTGCGCGGGCACCGGGTGGCGGACAGCGTGCGGATGCTCGTGGTGCCCGGCTCGATGCGCGTGCGGGCCCAGGCGGAATCCGAAGGGCTGCACGAGATCTTCCTCGCGGCGGGCGCGGAGTGGCGGCAGGCGGGCTGTTCCATGTGCCTCGGCATGAACCCGGACCAGCTCAAGCCCGGTGAGCGCAGCGCCTCCACCTCCAACCGCAACTTCGAGGGCAGGCAGGGCAAGGGCGGGCGGACCCACCTCGTCTCGCCGCTGGTGGCGGCCGCCACGGCCGTGCGCGGCACCCTCTCCTCACCCGACGACCTGGCCTGAGAAGGGAATCCGAGACCATGGACGCGTTCACCAAGCACACGGGCGTCGGCGTGCCGCTGCGCAGGTCCAACGTGGACACCGACCAGATCATCCCCGCCGTCTACCTGAAGCGGGTCACCCGCACCGGGTTCGAGGACGGCTTGTTCGCCGCCTGGCGCAACGACGAGCACTTCATCCTCAACTCCGAGCCCTTCAAGTCCGGCTCCGTCTTGGTCGCGGGCCCCGACTTCGGCACCGGGTCCTCCCGTGAACACGCCGTCTGGGCGCTCATGGACTACGGCTTCCGGGTGGTGATCTCCTCCCGCTTCGCCGACATCTTCCGCGGCAACTCGGGCAAGCAGGGGCTCGTGGCCGCCGAGGTCGAGCAGTCGGACGTCGAACTGCTGTGGAAGCTGCTGGAGACCGAGCCCGGCACCGAGGTCACCGTCGACCTGGTGGAGAAGACAGTCCGCGCAAAGGACTTCACCGCGGCCTTCCGGATCGACGACTACACCCGCTGGCGGCTGCTCGAGGGATTGGACGACATCGCCCTGACCTTGCGCCACGCCGATCTGATCGACGAGTTCGAGTCCCGCCGCCAAGGTTGGCTGCCCACCACGGATCCGCTTCCGACGAGCTGAGAGCGGGCCTCGGAGTCGCCACACACGTGGGGGGATCAGAGGCTCCCGGCCCCTCCCAAAGTGCCCCAGGAGGGGGTTTCTGTCCCTCGACAGAGCGCAATTGCCCACGCCACAACGAAAAATATGGCGTGGCGATTGGTATTTCCCTTCATATGGGCTTACCGTGGCCATCAGTCGGCCCGACTAAGGGCCGTAAGCGTCCTGGGAGGGACTGACGGTGAACAAGGCCCAGCTCATCGAGGCGCTGTCCGAGCGTCTTGGCGACAAGAAGAACGCCGCTGCTGCAGTGGACGGGCTCGTCGACGTGATCGTTCGCAGCGTCCACAAGGGCGAGAAGGTGAACATCACCGGGTTCGGCGTGTTCGAGAAGCGCGCCCGTGCGGCTCGCACCGCTCGCAACCCGCGCACCGGCGAGACCGTCAAGGTCAAGAAGACCAACGTGCCCGCGTTCCGCGCGGGTTCGACGTTCAAGGACGTCGTGAGCGGTGCCAAGAAGCTGCCGCGCGTTGCCGCCGCCGCGAAGGCCCCGGCCGCTGCCGCGACGACGACCACGCGCGCGGCCGCCGCCGCGAAGCCCGCCGCCGCCACCAAGGCGCCGGCGACCCGCAGCACCACGGCCCGCACGACGACGACCCGTACGGCGCGCACCACCACCGCCCGCACGGCCGCCGCGGCGACCAAGGCTCCGGCCACCCGCAAGACCACCACGGCCGCGGCTGCCAAGCCCGCCGCCGTGAAGGCTCCTGCGGCCGCGAAGGCCCCCGCCAAGACGGCCGCCGCCAAGGCGCCCGCCAAGGCCACGGCCGCCGCGAAGGCCCCCGCCGCCGCCAAGAAGGCCCCCGCGGCCAAGGCGACGACGGCAGCGGCCAAGGCCCCCGCCGCCACCACCAAGGCAGCGGCGAAGCCCGCCGCCGCCAAGAAGGCCCCGGCGGCCAAGAAGAAGTAGCACCACCTCCCCGCAAGGGGAGCAGCACCAACGCCCAGGGCCCGATGCGGACGCGCATCGGGCCCTGGCGTTTGTCATCGGTACGTGGCAACGAGCCTGATCAGACCCACAATGGCCGCGTTGAAGGACTCCAGCTCCTCAGCGGGAATCCAGTACTCCCGCAACTCCCGCCCCCCAGCGGTTTGCGGCTCGTACCGGTCCAGGAACTCGTTCGACACCTCGAACTCGGTGACGTGCCCAACCCCTTTGTCGGCCACATTCCACTCCCGCGCGATCCGCGTCGCATAGGCCTCGCTCAACACGGGGTAGAAGATGGGCTGCTCGGGCAATCGCGCCGGCCAAGCCCTCCACCCCGAAGCAACGACCAGATCCAGTTCCGCTTGACCGGTCGGTCTCCACAGGGTCGTCGTCACACGGTTCATCCCGAAATCGTCCCCCGACCACCACACCCAGGTCGACCCAATACTCCGCACCGACTCCGCAATAACGGGGACAGCCCATTCACCAACGAACGAACGATCTATGTGACGACCACCACGACCCCAGAGCCCCAAGACGGCCCACAACAGCCCCGGCGCAGGCTTGGTGGCCCCAAAGGACCCGTGAGACCGCTGGGTGGCCCACAGCGGACCTGAGCCAGCCTGGTGACCACCACGGGTCCGGCACAACCAACTGGCGACCACCACGGGTCCGGCACAACCAACTGGCGACCACCACGGGACCGGCGCAACCGACTGGCGACCACCACGGGACCGGCGCAACCAACTGGCGACCACCACGGGACCGGCAGTGCCATCTGTTGACCTGCTACGGAACGGGACAGGCCGCACGCAGCCGTGGCCGATTTTACTTGGGGATTTTGGCCTTAAAATTGGAGATCGGGCAGGCCTTCGGGCACTGCCTTTTGGCCCGATCAAGGTCAAAATGAGGGGGCCCCAAGTCAAATCGGCCACCCCACGACGCAAATCGCCCGGTGACCACGACGCCCCCGGCAGCCACCTGACCAGCCACAACGGGAGCCGCAGCCACGCCAAGGCCGAGCGGGCTTGTCCGGCCAGCCCAACCCCTCAAGGCCGAGGCGCAGGCAACGCCGTAGGCAGGTAGTGCGCGCTCACCAGCCGTGGCCACCCCGCTGGCGAGTCCGATGTGGACCAGCCTTCCTCCGGCCGGGTGAACGCCAGCACCCACAGGCTGCCTTTCTTGCACGGCACGTCCCCCAGCCGCAGCCCGCCGATGTCCGCCAGCTTCGACACCAGGTCGGGGATCACCCCGCCCTGCGACGACACCACCGGCACTCCATCGGCCGCCGTGATGTCCAGGAACCGCACCAGGCCCGCGTCCGGGTCCGGCCAGTACCCCTCTTCGGACAGCCGGGGTTCGCGCGGCACCGACGACTGGAGGTCGTCCGCCACCCCCTGCACCGTCTGCACGCACCGCACTCGCGGGGCCGCGTGCACGTGTGTCGGACCGAACAGCGGGAGCAGGGACCGCAGCGCCTCCGCCTGCCGCCATCCCGCCGAGCTCAACGGTCGCAGGTCGTCGTCGCCTGGCCAGTTCTCCCTCTTCCCGGCCTTGGCGTGCCGCACCAGCAGCACCGTCTTCAGGTCCGCAGGCACGAGGGCGAACGCCGCCAGCACCTCCCGGTCCAACGACCGCGTCACCAGGGCGGCGGCTTCGTCGACCGGCAGCCAGCGCAGCTCGTCCGACTCGTCGTTGGGCACGAAACCGCCCCACAACGCGCGTGCGCTGAAGTAGTCCACGACCTTCGGCCGACCGAACGCCGTGTAGTGCACGGTCGACACGTGCCGCCCGAGTACGGCGTGGAAGCCGGTCTCCTCGCGCACCTCGCGGACCGCCGCGGCGGGCACGGTCTCGCCCGCGTCGAGCTTGCCCTTGGGGAGGGACCAGTCGTCGTAGCGCGGGCGGTGGACGACGGCGACCTCGACGGTCCCGTCGTCGTCGCGCCACAGCACCGCACCGGCCGCCCGAATGGTGTCGGTCGACAACTCGCGTCTCCTTAGGAAGTGCTCAACCCTGCGCTCGGTGTCGGCGCAGCATCTCGGCCTGGTGGTCGCGCACCACCGTGCCGTCGGAAGGGGAGGCGTCCCACTCGCCGTCCGACCGCAGCACCCAGCAGCGGGTGGCCGGTTCCAGCGCCGAGTCGAACATGTCGTCGAGCTGGGCGGTGAGCTTCGGGCCCGTGACGCGCAACTGCACCTCGACCCTGCGGTCCAGGTTGCGGTGCATCATGTCAGCGCTGCCGATCCAGTGCTCGTCGGCCCCGACGAAGTGGAACACCCGCGAGTGCTCCAGGAACCGGCCCAGGATCGACCGGACGTGGATGTTGTCGCTCAGGCCGCGGATGCCGGGTTTGAGGGCGCACACGCCGCGCACGACGATGTCGACCCGCACCCCCGCCTGCGAAGCGCGGTAGAGGGAGTCGATGACCTCCTCGTCCACGAGCGAGTTCACCTTGATCCGCACCCCGGCCGGGTGACCGGCGCGGGCCAGGTCGATCTCGTGCTGGATGCGCTCCACGATGCCGCGCCGCACGCCGTAGGGCGCGACCAGGATGCTGCGGTAGCTGTCCTGCCGCGCGTACCCGGTGAGCACGTTGAAGAGGTCGGTGAGGTCCGCGCCGACGGACGGGTCGGCGGTCAGGATGCCGACGTCCTCGTACAGCCGCGCGGTCTTCGGGTTGTAGTTGCCCGTGCCGATGTGGCAGTACCGGCGGATCGTCGAACCCTCCTGGCGCACGACGAGCGCGGTCTTGCAGTGCGTCTTCAGGCCGACGAGCCCGTACACGACGTGCACGCCCGCCTTCTCCAGCTGCCGCGCCCACTTGATGTTCGCCTGCTCGTCGAACCGCGCCTTGATCTCCACCAGCGCCACGACCTGCTTGCCCGCCTCGGCCGCGTCGACCAGCGCGTCGACGATCGGCGAGTCGCCGGAGGTCCGGTACAGCGTCTGCTTGATCGCCAGCACGTGCGGGTCGGCGGCGGCCTGCTCGATGAACCGCTGCACGCTCGTGGAGAACGAGTCGTACGGGTGGTGCACCATCACGTCGCCCTCGCGCAGCGTCGCGAACACGCTCTTGGGCGTCTCGCGCTCGCCGAACGCCGGGTGCGTCGCGGGCACGAACGGCGGGTCCTTGAGCGCCTTGCGGTCCAGGCTGTACAGCTGGAACAGGCACGACAGGTCCAGCAGACCCGGCACCTGCACCACGTCGTCCGGATCCACCTCCATCTCGCGCAGCAGCAGTTCCAGCATGTGCTCGGTCATGTCGTCCGCGACTTCCAGCCGCACAGGCGGCCCGAACCGGCGGCGGGCCAGTTCGCGCTCCAACGCCTGGAGCAGGTCCTCGTCGCGGTCCTCCTCCACGTCGAGGTCCGCGTTGCGGGTGACCCGGAACGCGTGGCACTCGATGACCTCCATGCCCGCGAACAGCTCGCCCAGGTGCGCGGCGATGAGCTGCTCCAGCGGCAGGAACGTGGCGGAACTGCTGGCGCGGTCGGCTTCCACGCGCACCAGGCGCGGCACGTTGTCCGGCACCTTCACGCGGGCGAACCGCTCGGTCCCGCCCTCCGGGTCCCGCACCGTGACGGCGAGGTTCAGCGACAGCCCCGAGATGTACGGGAACGGGTGCGCCGGGTCGACCGCGAGCGGCGTCAGCACCGGGAACACCTGCTCGCTGAAGTAGTTCGACAGCCGCAGCCGGTCGAAGTCCGTCAGCTCGCCCCAGGTCACCAGGCTGATGCCGTGGCGGTCCAAGCCGGGGCCGACGTGGTCGAGGAACGCCCGCGCGTGCTGCTCCACGAGTTCCTGCGTGCGCTTGAAGATGTTCGCGAGCTGCTCGCGGGGCGTCAGGCCGTCCGCGCTGCGCACCGACAGGCCGGTCTCGTCGCGGCGCTTCAGGCCCGCGACGCGGACCATGTAGAACTCGTCCAGGTTCGACGCGAAGATCGCCAGGAACTTCGCCCGTTCGAGCAGCGGCTGCGACGAGTCCTCGGCCAGCGCCAGCACCCGCGCGTTGAAGTCCAACCAGGACAGTTCGCGGTTGAAGTAGCGGTCGTCCGGCAGGTCCGCGGTCGGCAGCGCGTCGGCCGTCACGGCGGGCGGCGACGACGGGACCGAGCGGGCACCGGTCGTGACAGCGGGTTGCGACTCGACGACCGGTTCGGGAGCGCGCCCACGACGGGTCGCCGGTCGTGGCTTGCGCCGCGGGGTGCTCGCGGACCGGGTGGTCCGGGTCCTTCGCTTCGGCGTGGCCCTGTCGTCGCTGTCGTCCGTGGTCACACCTGCATTGTGCCGTGCGAACGGCGTTGCCGCGCCCATCCGCGACGACGACGCGGTGAACTCCCGGTCACACCCGGCGTGGAATTAGGCC
>NZ_JBHYHC010000051.1:15632-68763 GCF_042738955.1 Umezawaea sp. NPDC059074 | reverse complement strand
GGATCGACCGAGGGGTCGGTGCCACGAGGACCGTGGACGGCGACCACCGTGACGACATCGCCCTTGGCGAGCACCGCCGTGCACGTGTAGTCGTCCCCGCCGACGGGGTACTCGCAGAAGCCGAACCGGTCGTCGACGAACCGCTTCGTGGACGCGAGCCCCTCCTGGACGTAGGGCTGCAGTCCCACATCGTCGGGCGTGGGGGTGTGGCAACTCGCCACCGCGCGGGACTCCTTGACCACATCCCGCCCCGCCACCCCTTGGTACAGCGCGGTGTACTGCGCGACCGTCGTCACCCGACCGTCCCTCTCCGCCTTCCACTCGGCGAACTTCCCCGCGACGGCCTTGCCCGCCGAGGGCAGCGGGTCGGGGCACGGGATGAGCTTGCGCACCCCGGCCGTCGGCGGAGTGGTCACGACGAGACCGAGCGGCCCGGTGACCTGGTCGCCCAGCACCACCTTGTCGACCTTCACCATCGGATCGGGGGCGGGTTCGGGAGTCGGCGCCGATTCGGCCGCGGAACAACCGGTGACGAGAAGGAGAACGACGAAAAGAATCCTGTGCACTACCCGAACGCTATCAGCGCGCCCCACCCGAAACGGCCACTTCGGACAACCCGATTCATAGCCGTTACACCCGATCGGGTAACGTCTCCGCGCGAGTCGGGGGACACATTCACCATGGGGGGATCACATGAAGCGCAGCATTGCTCTATTCGGCGCATTCGCCGGTACTGTATTGGCCGTCACGGGTTGTTCATCGACCCCGTCCGCCACCACTCCGGCATCCACGTCGACCACCAACTCGACCGCCGCGCCGGCAGCCAAGTCGGACGCGGTGGCGTGGAGCGGCGCGTTCTGCGAAGGCGTCACGCCGACCATGGAAGGCCTGGTAGAGGTACTGAAGACCGCGTTCCAGGAAACCCCGGACCCGGTGGCGCAAAAGACGGCGATGATCAACTACGCCACCAAGGCGGGCACCGCCATGACCGACACGGCGAAGAAGATGGAAACCCTCGGCGCCCCCACCCCGGAAGCCGAGGCACTGCACCAGGAACTGATCAAGTTCTTCAAGGACAACGGCACCACCCTCACCAAGGTGAAATCCGACCTGGCCACGATCGACCCGTCCGCCCCCGACTTCCTCGACCAGGTCGGAAAACTCGGCGAAGGCGCGGACCAGGGAAAACTCCAGGACCAGATCAAGAAGCTCACCGACGACCCCACCCTGAAGGAAGCCTTCACCAAGGCACCGCAGTGCGTGGACATGACGGAGAAGATGAAGGCACTGGGCACGGACCTGCTCGGGAAGTAGTCAGCCGCTCAACCCACCGAAGGCCCGCCGAACCATCTCGGCGGGCCTTTCTCCTGCAACGGAGAAATTAGTCAAACCCGCTCGTCGAAAACCGGTAAGCCCGGCCGACAAGCCGCACACATCCTGTCCGATCAAACCTTCCAGACGCATACAGAAATATCGACGGCCTCGCCGATTGAATTTCGGCAAGGCCGTCGAAACACTGCCGGAAAAACTATCAGAAACTCGATGGGAATCCAACTCAGAGGGAAAATCCCAACAAGCCCTGGTCAATCACCTTCGACCCTCAGGGAATTCTCGATCACTTCATCGGACACGACCCCCTTCAGCCACCCGACAACATCATGCAGCTGGTGCGGACTCAATCCGAAGACAGCCTTCAAGTCTATCGCGACATTGAACTCTTTACCAGCCTCGAAGAGTCCGTCCCGCTTGATCTTCCGAACGGCGACGAGTGGCTGAACCCCCTGCTCCCCGGCTTCCCGAAGGAAAGCCTTGCGATCATCCATAATTGACCCCAATCCCTACCGGAACAACGCCGATACGGCATTGAATCCGTCAGCTCCCTCATCGGCCTGCAAAATCCTCACGCGATTGAAACCATACTCGGCGGCCCGCTGACCGGTCCAAGTGCCGCGAGCAGCCGACCCAAGACTCTCACCATTGGCAACGGCGGCGTTGAAGCCACCCAGGTTGTCACCGTAGCGCCAGTGGCCGGTGATCGAATTTACTCGATCACCGAAGTGTTCCATCACGTCGGCAAACATCTGCTTGCCCCGAAGCGGAGAGCCGAGCTGGGGATTGTTGTCCATCATCAGCGTCAGGTTGCCACTGTCGTCGAGGTCGGCAATAACACCACTACCTGAGGCCTCATGCGAGATCGAGATGCTGTTATCACTTTTTTGGACATCGACGCCGCAGTTGTGCACGAGAACCGGGGTGTCGCCGGCCACCACGTAGTACGTGTGAACGCCCTCGATCGTCAGGTCGTACACGGGCTCGACACGAACGTAGTGGCGCACATCAGAGACGACCGGCTGTGAACCGTCTGCCGAGGTGAGTCGTTGCCCCGGCTCCAGGTCGCCGATCTCGACGAAGTCGCCCTCCGCTTGGACCCAGATCGGATGCCAGGACGTCGCGTCCACCGATCCGTTGTCCGAGCCGGTCTCGGACTGAACGGTCAGCTTGGTCATGTCACCCTCGTCCGAATGGACGATGGTCGCCACGACCTCCCGTGACGTGGTCTCCCCGGTCTCGGGATCGGTGGCCTTCACCTTGTCGCCGATACTCACTTCGGCGATGGCCTTGGTAGACCCGTCGGCCATCAGCACACGTGTCGAAGCGACGAAGCTGTGCTTGCCGACCAGACAACCGGAGGCGGTGACCGCTTTTTCGCTCTCCTTCTTGAGGAGGCTGACCTTCGACAGCAGCGTGCGGGCCTTGGTGATCGCCTTGTCGAACGTCTTGACGGCCTTGACCGCCTTGTACCCGGCTTCGAGGATCTTGCCGACCTTGCTGATCGGCACCAGGTTCAGGATCAGGCCGCCGCAGGCGAGGATGTCGCCCTTGGTGAAGCAGTCGACGATGTCGTTCCACCCCGACAGGTCCTTGATGACCTCCCAGGCGACTTCCTTGATCACGTCCCACTTGGTCTTCGCCGCGTCCGCCAACGCCTTCGCGTAGTCGGCTTCGCTGATCCCCGCCGCGGCCATGCTCGACGCCAACTGCTGGCGGGTGGCGTCGCTCTGCTGGCGTTGCTGGACCTGGGCGCTCCGCTCGATCGCCAGGAACGTCGCGCGTTCCTTCTTGTACTGCTCGGGACTGCTGTTGACCGCCGGGTTGTACCCGCACAGCACGCCGTCGGGGCCGCAGTTCTTCAGACCGCTGGGGTCGCTGTCCGACACCGGGCTGTTGTTCGCGTAGGCGTACCCGTTCATCTGCTGCGGGTCGTTGTTGTCCACGATCGGGTCCGCCGACAGGAACCGACCTGACGACGAGTCGTACAACCGGGCGCCGAGGTTGGTCAGGCCGGACTCGTCGTTCGTGCCGCCGACGAAACCGTGCCGGTCCGCCCACGCCCCGATGGCGGGACCGCGTGAACCGCCGTACGGCAGCTGCCTGCGCTGCGTCACGGTGAGCGCGTCGCCCGCCACCGAGATCTGGTTGGTGCCCTGGTGGTCGGCCAGCAGCCACTTGATGCCGGTGACGCTGTTGCGCATCGCCACGACGTGGCCGTTGTGCGAGTAGTACCTGGTCCACGTCGGCGTCGTGGTGTTCTTCTCCAGCCGGATCTCCTGGCCGAACACGTACAGCGTGTCCGCCGACGGCTCCCTGGTGATCAAGCGCTTGCCGTCCGCGTCGTACAGGTACCGCGAGACCTTGCCGTCGGCGTTGGTCACCTTCGACACGTTGCCCTCGACGTCGTACTCGAGGGTCTGCGTGTTGCCCGCGATCGTGCGCGACGTCGTCGCGCCGACCTCGTTGTAGGCGAACGTGTCCTGCGCGATCCCGGTGGGACTCGTGGTCTTCACCGAGCGGGCGGTGTGCGGCTGGGCCGCGCCCGCGGCGGGGAAGGTCGTCTCCCGGACCGTGTTGCCCGCCGAGGCGTGCTGGGTCTCGGTCGTGCGGTTGCCGGTCTTGTCGAACGTCCACGAGTGCCAGTACGGCGCGGGGCCGCCGAGCGCGGTGGCGGACTTGGCCTGGCCGCAGTCACCGGAGGACGGGGTCCACGCCTCGTTCATCCGGCGCAGGTAGTCGTAGCCGAAGCACTGGACGTCGGAAGCGCCGCCCTGCGGCGTGTCCGCGATCTTGAGGATGTTGCCGGACTGGTCGTAGCCGTACTTGCGGTCGGCGACGATGTTGCCGGTCTGGGTCTCGCGTTCGACGATGTTGCGCGCCAGCCTGCGAGTGCCCTCCTCGTACTCGTAGGACACCCACAGGTTCGGCCGGGTCTCCGTGTCGTACGTCTCGCGGAGCACCTCGCCGTAGCTGGAGTAGTTGGTGCTCGAAACGTAGTTCCCGCTGCCCACGGCTCCGCCGACCGTGGTCTCCGGCAGGCCGAGGGAGTTGTAGGTCGTCCGCACCGACTCACCGGAGATGGTGGTCCGGCCACCGGACTCGGCGTCGATGTAGTTGACCATCTGGACCTTGCCGGACAGCGTGTAGGCGGTGTCCAGCTCGTAGACCGAGCCGAGCGCGCCCTCGTTGTCCGGGATCGTCACCCGCAGGGTGGTCGGCAACCCGGTCTTGCCGTACTCGACGACCTCCTGCTCGTACGCGTGCCCGTCCACCAGCCTGCGGGACAGCTTCGGCATGCCGAGACCGCCCGGTGCGCCGTCGTACTCCCACTCGGCCAGCTTCGTGCCCGTGGTGGAACCCTCGTACGTGGCCTTCTTCCGGCCGAGCACGTCGTAGGCGTAGGCGACGGTCTTGCCGCGGCCGTCGGTCGAGCTCAGCAGTTGGCCCGCGTCGTTGTAGGCCTTGGAGCTGTGGCCGGCGTCGGGGTCGTCCGACGAGATCGCCCGGCCGCGCAGGTCGTACTGGTAGGTCCAGGTGTTGCCGACCGGGTCGGTCACCGACGAGAGGAGACCGGCCGCGTTGTAGGCGTACTTGGTGGTGTCGAAGGGACTGCCGAGCCCCGCGGTGTACTGGCGCTTCTCCAGCGTGCGGCCGTGGGCGTCGTTGATCAGCGTCGTGGCGGGGCTGCCCGGAGGCGGGGTGGAGTGCACCCGGTCACCGCCGTAGCCGGTCGACGTGCGCCACTGCTCGACGTTGAACTTGCGGTAGATCGCCGCGGTGGGTCGTTCCAGGTGGTCGAACGTGGTGATGGTCTGGTTGGGCACCGAGACGTCCAGCACACCCGACAGCACGCCGTTCGGCGCCTGGTCGTTCCAGTAGACGGCGTTCTGCTTGGCCGCCAAGCCGCGCGAGTCGTAGAACGTGTCGGAGATCTGGCGTCCGCCGTTGGGGGCGGGCGCCTGCGTCTGCCGCTCGCGCATCAGACCGTCGTAGAGCGTGTAGGCGGTCAGGTACGTGTTGTTGTTGTCCTGCAACTGCTTGGAGATCACGACGTTGGGCTTGTCGCTGAAGTACTGGTACTCGAACGTCGCGTCCGCCTTGACGCCCGTGGCGGTCCGGTCGTGGCCGGGGCTCCACGCCTCGACCACCCGGCCGAGCGCGTCGTACCTCAGTTCGCCGACCCGGTTGTTGGCGTCGATCGACTTGACCGTCGCGCCCCACGCGGGGTTCAGCTCGCCCTTCGTCTCGTGGCCCAGCGCGTTCTTGCTGGAGAGGCCGGTGAGCGGGCCGAACGCGGGGGTGTAGGCGGTGGTGGTCTTCTGCCCGGTGGCGTCGACCACCTCCAGCGGGCGGCCGACGGAGTCGTAGACCGACGTCGACGCGGTGACCCACTTCTGCCCCGCGCCGTCCCACTTGTCGAGCGCCTCGGCCTTGGTGATGTCACCGCGGGTCGGCGCGACGCCCAGCGCCTGGTTGTCGTAGTACGACCGCGCCGAGGTGAGGATGGTCGCCGGGGACGCCACCACGTCGCAGGCGCCCTTGACCGTCTGCACCTGCGAGGCGAACGACAGCATCCACGTCGTCTCGTTGCGGGCGAAGTCCGTCCGCGTGCAGCTCTGGTCGTCGTTCACCGCGAGGTCGCCGAGGTCCTCGGTGCGGGTGACGATGCCCTCGGAGTTGAACTCCTTGTTGACCTGCGTGCGGCGCCAGGTCCCGTCCTCCAGCAACGTGCGGCCGCGGACGGCCTTCGAGCCGGACAGCAGCGCCTGCTTGCCCGCCGCGTCGGTGGCCGTGGGCGCGGAGACCCACGGGTCGTTCAGGGACGCCGAGACGAGCTGGCTGCCGTTGTACTGGCGGGTCTCCCGCACGAAGCCCTGCAAGCGCTGGACGTCCGCGACCGGTCCGCCCTCGGCGTTCGGCACCTGGACGGACCGCGTGCCCGAGGGCAGCTTGTCGCCGTCCATGCCGCGCAGGTACTGCGACTCGGTGATCGACTGGACGCTGCCCGCCTCGCCCTTCACGGTCCGGACCACGCCGTAACCGCGCCACTGCGACCAGGTGCGGCGGTTCTGGTCGCCGAACTCGTTCTCGTCGTAGTGCCAGGCGGCACCACCGGGGTTGCGGTCGTGGTCGAGGTACTCGTACCGGGTCCGCAGCACGCTCGACGCGCCGGTGCGATCGTCGTCGACCACCAGGGTGACCACGTACTTGTGGAACCAGTCGAGCGACGGCTCCAGCGCGCCCTCCGGCGCCCACCACGTCGGGTAGCAGCGGTAGGTGTTGGTCTCCGGCGACGCGGGCATCCGCGATCCGGCGACGCAGTCGGCGGGGCTGTAGCCGATCGTCGTGCTGCCGCCACCCTCACCGAGGATCGAGGTCAGGCGGTACCGGGTGATGGGCGACTTGTCGTCGCTGCTGCTGTCCACGCGGTTCGGCATCGCCGTGTGGCCGAACACCGTGGAAGGCAACGTGATCGAGCCGCCGACGAGTCCGGTGTGGGCGACCGACATCAGGTTCAGCGACGGCGCGAGGCCGTCACCGGTGTTGAGGAACTCGTGCGTCAACGACCACGAGTCCACCGGCTGGAAGTCGGTCGCGGTGGCGACCGCCGTGGTGACCTTCGTGAGGCGCTTGCGGGTGAAGAAGGACGGCGTGAAGTTCGAGCACTGGTCGCCCTCCTTGCAGATCTGGTCCGCGGGGACGTCCGGCCACGACTTGGCGTTGGCGGTGTTCAGCAGCGCCGGGTCGCAGGAGAAGGACTGGGTGGCCAGGCAGCGCTCGGCGGTGTCGAACGTGACCTTCGCACCCGGCTTGGCGTAGTAGTCGCTGTCCCGCAGGCCGTACTCGACCCGGAGGAGGTAGCCGCCGCGCACGTACTTCGTCAACTTCGACGCGCTCTGGTTGCGGCCGTAGAAGTTGAACTCGGGCTGGTAGTAGTACGTCGTCACGTTGCCGTGCGGGTCGATGGAGGAGTCGAGGTTCCACCGGTACGCCTGGTTGCACCAGGACGCGTCGAACGTGGCCGCCTTGCAGGGTTCGCCGTCGTTGTTGCCGTAGACGGGCGTGGTCCAGGTCGACTGGGTCTCCGGCTTGCCCGAGGCCCAGCCCGGCAGGCGGTTGCGGCCGAGGAAGTACTGGGTGCCGTTGGTCGTGGTGACCTTCCAGTACTCGCCCTTGTCGTCCGCGCCGCCGTCGTCGCCGTTCTGGGCGCCGGTCAGGCGCTCGATGCGCGCGCCGTCGTCGTTCTTCGCGCGCCAGCGGCCGGTCGCCTGGTCCTTGATCAGCTGGCCGGAGACGCCGACCAGGTTGATCGACAGGCTGTCGGTCGACCAGCACTGGTCGCCGGTCTTCGTCTGGCCGTTGTTGCCGCCGAGGTCCTGACCGCACGGCTTGTACTGCCGTTCGATGAACCCGCCCGGCGCGAGGTCCCAGCCGTCACCGGCCCAGGAGGCCTGGTTGTTGGACGACGAGGTGCGACCGTCGAGGCTCTGCGAGGAGTAGCCCAGCGAGAGCGCGGGGGCGCCGCCGCCGATGGCGGGCGGAACCCTCATCGGGTAGCCGTAGGAGAAGTCACCCGACGAACCACCCGCGCTCCACGAACCTGCCGGGGCGAGCGACGTGGCGGCGAAGCTGCCCGCGCTGCCCGCCGCGGCCGCCGTCACGGCGAACGCCATCGGGGCCTGGTCGGCGAACGCCGTCTCACCGGACACGACACCGGCGTCGACGTCGTTCTTGGTCGCCGCCACCGGGGTGGCGGTGCGGCACTCGGCCTTGGACGGCGTCGTCAGCGCGCACGAGGGCAGCGACACGAGGCGGAGCCGCGTGCCGTAGTCACCGCCGTAGGCGGAGGCGAACGACTTGTAGTCGAAGGCGACCTTGAGCGGGGCCTTCGCGCTGGTCCCCTTGTCGGCCAAGGAGAACACGACACCGTTGAGGCCGAGGTTCCTGGTCGCGCCCTGGCCGAACACCTCGACCTCGACCTTGGCGGGCGTCGCCCGCTTGGCCTGGGCGTCGGTCGTGGTGATGCCGACCGAGACCGGCGTTCCCGCCGCGCGCGTCGGCGCGGCGGCGGACTTGGCGTTCGTGGTGGCGCCACCGGGTGACAGGGCCACTTCGGCACGTGCGGCCGCAGGCCACGACGACTCGGCCGCCGTGGTCACGGGCTTGTCGACCGGGGGCAGCGCACGAGGCGCCACCGGAGAGGTCGCGACGGACTTCTCCGTTTGCAGGGCCGGGAGTTCGCGGTGGGCGGCGGGTGCGGCCACCGCCTGCTGACCTGAGGCGACCAGCACCGCCACCACGCCGAGCGCGATGGTTCTGGTACGCCAAGGACTGGATCGAGCGCGCAAAGCAGAACTCCTTCGGGAGTTGGCGGTCCGCGTGAGCGGACGAGGAGGTGGAGCCGGGTCCGCTAGCGGTGCGGGGTGGCGCTGAACACCTGGAGGACCTGGTCGTCGGTCAGCACGCCCGAGTAGGCCCTGGCGTCGTCGACGTCGCCCTTCCAGTAGTCGGTGAGCACACCGGTCCAGTCGGCGCGGGCGATGGAGAGCCCACCCGTGCCCTGACGACCGACCACTCCGCCACCGTCGGGCGTGTTGACGTAGGTGGCCTGCTTGACGCCGTTGACGAAGAGCGCGATCCGACCGGTCGTGGCGTCGAAGGTGCCCACCAGGTGCGTCCACCTACCCGCTTCGGCCGCCTCGTCGGACATCGCGTGCCACCCCTCGCCCACGGCGGGCGTGACGTAGAGCGACCACTTGCCGTGGGACGGCCGGTAGCCGAGGAGGAACGGCGAACGCTGCGAGTCGGTCGCCGACAAGGCGGTGCGGGACGCCGGGTCGAGCCCGTCGTGTCGGACCCACGCGGACACCGTGTAGGAGCGGTCGGTGCGGAAGTTCACCGGCTGCTGGGCCGCGACGCTGCCGGTCCACGACTGGTCGAAGTGGGCCCACTTGTTGCGGGTGTTGGACATCCAGCTCGCGCCCGCGCCGGACACGACGCCGTTCAGCCCGGACACCTCGTCCTTCGCCGCGGTCCCGGTCTGCTCGTCGAGCTTGTACTGGGCGCGCAGCACGCCGGTGTTGTTCAGCCCCGCGGCCTCCACGGCGGTGATCTGCCGGTCCCACACCTGGACCTGGTCGACGGCGCCCGCGAACTGCTCGACCCGGTTGCCGCTCGCCTTGGCCGCGCCCACGACCAACTGCCCGGCGGTGGCGGTCGACAGCAGCGCGTCGGCCGAACCCTCCAGCTTGCCGTTGACGTAGAGGGACAGCTTCTGCGTCGTCGGCTCGTACACGCCCGCCAGGTGCGTCCACTGCCCGATCTCGGGCGCGGCCAGCGACGTGGCCGACCGGAGCTCGGTGGAGGTCGGGGTCGCCTTGGCCGACAGCGCCCAGCGGTTCAAGGTCTTGTTGTACTGCAACGAGAACGCGCTGGCGGTGCCGACGTCCTGGCTCACCGCGGTGCGGGTGGACGCGGCGCTGTCGAGCCGCACCCAGGTCGAGACGGAGAACGCCTTCGACGTGTCCAGCACCGAGGCGGCCGTCGTGGCGAGCCCGGTCGTGCCGTTGACCGTCATGCCGTTGGCCGAGTAGCCGGCGCCGAAGGCCGCACCGGTCGCCAGCGTCAACGTCCGGTTGCCGCCGCCGGTGTCGGCCGCGGTCGTCCCGGACGACTCGTCCAGCTTCCAGATCCCCTTGGCGCCGCTCGGTCCGGCCACGGAGAACACGTACTTCGCGGCGGTCGCGGACCGGTTCTCCGCGCGGTCGAAGGCGTAGACGTAGAGCGTGTTGGTGCCGCTCTGCGTCGGGGTGATCGAGGTCGTGACGGAACCGGACGCGGCCTTGACAACGACCTGGTTCAGGACGCCGTTGTCGTCGTTGAGCGACCAGCCGTAGCGCTGGACGTCCATCGCGCCACCGGTGCCGGTGTTGCCGTTGGTGGCGAAGGTGAACGCGCCGGTCTGCCCCGTGCTGCCGCTCGGCGTCGCCGCCGGGTAGTCGGTCGAGGAGATCACCGGGGTCTTCGGTGCGACGGTGTCGACTTCGAACTCACAGGTCTCCGACCAGCTGCTGACCGAGGGGTCGCCGTCGCCCGACCAGAGGTGGAACGAGTAGACGCCCTGGTCTGTCACCCAGCCCGCGGGCACCGTGACCTCGGCGAACGAGGAGGAGCCCACCCAGTCGGCGTGGATGTCCAGGCCGTTCCACGTGTAGTTGTCGAACGTGCCCTTCAGCAGGCGGAACCCGGCGTCGAGCACTCCCCCGTCCGGGTCCGACAGGCGGGCGCGCAGGCGGGGCGTCTTGGTGGCCACGACCGGCCTGTTCGCTCCGCGCACGCAGGGCAGGGCGTCGGCCTGCCGTGGGCCCCACGCCTCGATGCCGAGTTCGGTCGGCGTGTTCGGGAAGCTGTTGTAGATCACTTCGAAGTACGGGTTGAGGTCGAAGCGCCGCCACGAGTTGTTCAGGTCGCCCTCGTTGGCGGCCGACAGCGAGAACGTCGTGAGCTCCCAGTTGTTCGCGGCCGCGCTCACGGCGGCGGACGTGGCGTCGAAGTCGGCTCCGCCGTCGCTCGGGCAGAAACCGGGGTTGTTGGACCGGTTGTTCGACGAGAGCGGGGCTCCGCCGACGAACGGCTGGTTGGTCCAGTCGGTGTTCGCGTCGATCCACCCGGCCAACCGCAGCTCGGTCGGGGACGGCGCGCACGAGTAGGAGGCGATGACCCGCGTGTGCAGGGTCGCGCTCCTGATCTTCTTCCCGATGATGCCCGCGGTGTTCATCTGCAGGTAGGTGCGGGAGACGCCGTTGACCGACGCGTTCAGCGACGAGGCGTTGAGGTAGCCGACCTTCAGGTCGCCGAGGTCGCCGCCGGTCTGGTCGAAGTTCTTCGCGTGCTGCCACTCCGGTGGGGACTGGACGACGGCGTGGTGCGCCTTGGAGCAGGTGGTGCACGAGTAGTCGGGGTCCAGGAGCACCGGGTACGTGGTCGCGGGGTCCGCGAGGAACGCCTGGTCGGGGGTGATCGCCACGGCGTCCGCCGTGACGTCGACGCCCATGACCGCCGCGCGACCGCCCGCCGCGGGGCCCGTCAACGGGTCGTGGTCGCGGGTGACGCCCGTGGAGTCCCACATGCGGGACGCGTCACCGGAGAACACCTGCGTGCCCGCGGTGTCCTTGACGACGAGGCCCGCACTGGACAGGCCCGCCTGCTTCGCCGTGGGAGCGGCGGACTTCTCGATCTTCACGCCCTTGGTGTGGGACTTGAACGTGATCTTCTTGAGCTTCGCGTTCTTCGCCGCGTCGGCGTTCTTCACGACCAGCACCTCGGAGAACCCCTTGAGGTTCGCCGTGAGCCGCAGGTCGACGTCGTGCAGGACGTTCGGGTAGGTGACCGTCGCCCCGTCGATCACGGCGTCGGGCAGGTCGCTGTCCCAGCCGAACCCGACCTCCTGCTCGCCCTTGACCAGCCGGGCGATCGGACCGCGGGCCGCCGAGCCGACGCCGCCCGCGGAGAACACCAGGCCGACGGGTGCGGCCTTCGGTTCGATCGAACCGTTGGGCTTGCGCTCCAGGTTCAGGTCGACGTCGACCCATCCGGAGTCGCGCTTCACCCGAACGGGCTGCACGTGGTCCTGCATCGTCAGCGAACCGTCGGGATTGGCGGTCACCTGCGCCGTGTCCGTGGTGGCGGAGGTGATCCTGATCTGCTTGCCGTGCTTCATGGCCAGTGCGACGGCGGTGGCCTCGTCGGCCACCTCGTCGGGAACCGGCGCCGCGGCCGCCGCGGGCGAGAGGCCGGGAAGGACCCCACCCCCGACCGCGAGCACCACGCCCAGGACGAATGTGCGCAGGGCAAAACCCCGCGCTGTAGCGCGTTCGCGCATGCTTGTAGCCCCCCAAGCCGGGTCTCACCCCGGCCCACGTTGAAACGACCCCCCGATCCGAGGCGGAACTATGACGGGGATTTCACACCACCGGTAGACGGCCGAATGGACTAGTCACGCTGAGCGAGGTGACGGTGCGATTTCCCAGCGTGCCCTTGTGCGCAGAGTGACGAAATTCCCTGCGGCATCACGTAGATCACACAGGCGTTGACCGGTAGTGGACAGGTCCGGCGAGATCCCACGGCAACCCGAGCGACGGCGCACGGACGGGTCACGCCGGGGACGCGTGCGGCAAGAGCCGCGAATTCGACGTCGCCTTGCCCTGGCGGGTGGGTTTTCGAGGGCCAGGTTTGTTGCTGCCGCAACGGCTCGGGGCTACTAGGGTCCGCAGGATGTTGAGTGAACTCGGTGAGGGCAAGTACCTGTTGTTGACGACGTTCCGGAAGGACGGGCGGTCTGTTGCCACGCCGGTGTGGGTGGTGGGGGACGGGGAGCGGTTGTTGGCGTGGTCCGCGACGGACAGTGGGAAGGTGAAGCGGATTCGGCGGGATGGGGCCGTGCTGGTCGGGCCTTGTGATGTGCGGGGGCGGCCCAGTGGGGAGTCCGTGCCCGCGCGGGCTGAACTGCTGGACCAGGGTGGGACTGATCGGGTGCGGGGGTTGATCGGCAAGAAGTACGGCGTCATGGGGAAGTTGACGCTTCTCGGGAGTCGGATCAGGCGGGGGTCCGAGGGGTCCATCGGGATTTCCATCAGTGCGTCAACCGGCGGTTGACGGGCCCGAAAGCGTCAACCTAGAGTTGACGGATGATCACCTCGCCGGTCCAGTTGACCGACCTCATCGTCGTCGTGGCGGCGGAGCACACCGCGGTGCTCGACCGGTTGACCGCGGCGGTCGGGTTGAGCGGGCAGCTGGACGAGCTGGGTGATCACCTGATCGGGCACTTCGTGGACGAGGCTCGGCGGTCCGGGGCCTCCTGGACCGAGATCGGCGAGAGCATCGGGGTGTCGAAGCAGGCCGCGCAGAAGCGGTTCGTGCCGCGGGAGTCGCCGGACGCCGAGGCGTTGTCGAAGCCGTCGTTCGACCGGTACACCGAGCGGGCGCGGCGGGTCGTGCTGCTGGCTCGGCACCACGCGCGGTTCAGCGAGACCATCGGCACCGAGCACCTGCTGCTCGGGCTGCTCGACGAGTCGGGCGGACTCGGGGCGAAAACCGTGCACTACCTGGAGGCGTCGGAGGGCACGACGCGGATGGCCGTGCTGCTGAAGCTGGACAAGACGAGCAGGCAGCCCGCGGAGCAGCAGCCGTTCACCACGCACTGCAAGAAGGCGCTGGAACTGGCCGTGCGCGAGGCGCTACGGCTCGGGCACACCTTCGTCGGGACCGAACACCTGCTGCTCGGCCTGCTGGCCGAGGGCGCGGGGACGGCGGCGGAAGCGCTGGCCGGGACCGGGGTCACCCACCAGGCGGCGGAGGTCCACGTCGTCGGGGAGATCACCGCGGCCATCAGCCGCGCGCGGAGCAGGGCGCTTCCGGGGGCCTGAGCAGTCGGTCATCCCGCCACCGCCCAGTGCCCCGCGCCACGGAAAATCGGCATGGCACACGGTGGCGGGGACGCCGCTCACCGGACAACATCCCGTGGGATGGTCGAGGACCATCCCACGGGATGACAACTACCGACCGGTCTACAGCTCGGCGGACGCGCGCACCGCGGCGAGCGCCTCGGGCAGCGTGAAGTTGCCCGCGTACAGGGCCTTGCCGATGATCGTGCCCTCGACGCCGTCGCGGGACAGGCCCGCCAGCGCGACGACGTCGTCCACACTGGACACCCCGCCGGACGCGATGACCGGGGCGTCGGTGCGCGCGCAGACCTCGCGCAGCAGGTCGATGTTCGGGCCCTGGAGCATGCCGTCACGGCCGACGTCGGTCACCACGTACCGGGCGCAGCCGTCGCGGTCGAGCCGCTCCAGCACCTCCCACAGGTCGCCGCCGTCGGTGGTCCACCCGCGACCGGACACGCGGTGGCCGCGCTCGGTGATCCGCAGGTCCAGGCCGACGGCGATCTTCTCGCCGTGCTCGGCCACGACCTTCGCGCACCACTCGGGGTTCTCGATCGCGGCGGTGCCCAGGTTGACCCTGGCGCAGCCGGTCGCGAGCGCGGCGGCGAGCGACTCGTCGTCGCGGATGCCACCGGACAGCTCGACCTGGACGTCCAGTTCGCCGACGACGCGCGCCAGCAGGTCGTGGTTGCTGCCGCGGCCGAAGGCGGCGTCGAGGTCGACCAGGTGCACCCACTCGGCGCCGTCGCGCTGCCACGCGCGGGCGGCGTCCAGCGGGTCGCCGTAGTTGGTCTCGGTTCCGGCTTCGCCCTGGACGAGTCGGACGGCACGGCCGTCCACCACGTCCACGGCCGGGAGCAGCGTGAAAGTCACGCCATTCAGCCTAGTTGAAGGTGCCGAGCCAGTTCTCCAGCAGGTGCGCGCCCGCGTCGCCGGACTTCTCCGGGTGGAACTGGGTCGCCCACAGCGGCCCGTTCTCCACCGCGGCCACGAAGTCCGTGCCGTGCTCGGCCCACGTGACCAGCGGCGGCTTGATCACGTCGGAGGGCTCCAGCTCCCACTTGCGCACGCCGTACGAGTGCACGAAGTAGTACCGCGTGTCGTCGGGCAGACCGGCGAACAGCCTGGTGCCCTCGGCGGGCCGCACGGTGTTCCACCCCATGTGGGGAACGATCGGCGCGTCCAGCCGCTCGACCGTGCCCGGCCACTCGCCGCAGCCCTCGGTGCGCACGCCGTGCTCGATGCCGCGGTCGAACAGGACCTGCATGCCGACGCACACGCCCAGCACCGGGCGGCCGCCCGCGAGGCGCTCGCCGATCAGCCGGGCGCCGCGGATGCCGTTGAGCTGCTCCATGCACGCCGCGTACGCGCCGACACCGGGCACGAGCAGGCCGTCGGCCTCGCGCACGGCGCGATGGTCGGCCGTCACCTCCACGTCGGCGCCGACGCGCTGGAGAGCGCGCTCGACGGAGCGGAGGTTGCCTGATCCGTAGTCCAGTACGACGACTCGTGCCACGGGACCAGGTTAGGTCAGCGGCGGTTCGGGCGGCGCCGCGCCCTGCGTCACCGGGACCACGGGCAGCAGCGTGTTGATCGGCAGGTCGGCCAGACCGGTGCGCGACGACGGCAGCGCGGCCACGTGGGTGTCCGCGCGGCCCTCGTCGACCAGGCCGACGACCTGCGTCACGTCCGCGGTGAGGTCCTGCTCGCCGCGTTCCCGCCCCTTGAGCAGCCACCACGTGACCGGGCCGACGAGCCGCATCGCCGAGAGCACCGACCCTCGGTAGGTGGTGCGGACGCCGTCCGTCCCCACCCTCGTGGCGCCCGCCCACCGCAGCACCAGCGCCGTTCCGCCGATCTCCCGGCAGCGTTCGGCCAGTCTCAGCGCCGCCGCGAAACCGCCTTGGCGCGCGGGCAGCAGCACGGTGCCCGAGGTCACCGGCACCAGCGCTGCCGGGCCGGAGCCCTCCCGGTGCAGGGCGAGCTGCAACTCCGCGGTGGGTGCTGCGGTCCAGATCAGGGTTCTCGGCACTCTCACGGGACTAGATCATGCCTGACCCCCGTGCTCGTACATCCGCCGCACGGCCGCCGCGACGCCCAGCACGTCGAGGTCGTGGGCGGCGTCGTGGTCCTCGACCGTCCCGTACGCGTGCAGCTCGGCTTCCCGTTGCACGCCAAGGGATCGCACCCGTGCGGGCAGGTCGGCGAGCGCCTCGGCCACGACGTGGGTCGACGTGCCCTCCAGGTACGGCTCGACGAGCAGCACGTCGGCGTGGTCGGCCGCGCGCACGGCGCGGCGCAGGCCCTCGCCGTCGAACGGCCGGACGGTGGCGGCGTAGAGCACCGTCACGTCCACGCCCTCGGTCGCCTCCAGCACCCGGTCCAGCATCGGCCCGACGGCCAGCACCACGCCAAGACGCCCCTTGCGGACCACGGTGAACCCCTCCGTCACCGGGTACGCGCGGGCGTTGGTGCGCAGCGAAAGCCGCAGGTAGACGCGGTTCTCGGCGGCGAGCGCGGCGCGCAGCAGCGGCACCACCTCGTCCGGGTGGCCGGGCACGTGGACCGTCCAGCCCGGCAGGGTGTCGATCAGCGCCACGTCGCCGGGCGCCTGGTGCGTGCGTCCCCAGCCGGGGTCGTCGTAGGACGCGCCGACGCTCACCAGGACTCCCCCGAGGTCCTGGTGGCCGAAGTCGAGCTTGACCTGCTCGAACGGCCGCTCGACCAGGAACGGCGCGTAGCTGTGCACCACGGGCCGCATGCCGCTGAGCGCCAGACCGGCCCCCACGCCGACCATCGCCTGCTCGCGGATGCCGACGTTGATCACCCGATCGGTGGTCGGGAAGACGTCCCGCGAGATCTCCGCGAGCACGACCACCAGCCGCGGATCGGTCTCCATCGCCTCGGTCACGGTCCGGGCGAACGCCTCGCGCATGGTGCTCATCGGACCTCCGCCACGACGACGAGCGGCGTGCCGACGTGCGGCACCATCAGGGCGTCGTGCAGCGCGTCCTGGTCCCGACCGTCCACTGTGGTCGCTTCCCAGCCCTCGACCGCGAACCGGGCCGCGATCCCACCGGGCCAGCCGTGCGTGCCGGACCTGTTGTCCACCACGACGACCGTCAGCCGGTCCAGCCCGAACCGCGACGCCACGGCGACGGCCTCGTGGTTGCTGCCCTCCTCCAGCTCGCCGTCGCCGATCAGCACGACCACGCGCTGCGTCCCCCCTTGCAGCCGCAGGCCGAGCGCCGTGCCGACGGCGATCGGCAGGCCGTGGCCGAGCGACCCGCTGCCGATCTCCACGCCCGGCACCAGCACGCGGTCCGGGTGCAGCCCCAGCGGCGAGTCCCACTCGGTCCAGGTGTCCAAAAGGGACGGTTCGAGGAAGCCCTTCGCCGCCAGCACCGCGTAGTACGCCATCGGCCCGTGCCCCTTGGACAGCAGGAACCTGTCCCGCCCCGGATCGTCGACCCGGTCCGGGGACACGTCCAGCACCCGGTCGTAGAGCACCCACAGCACGTCGAGCGTCGACGCCGCCGCCCAGTCGTGCTTCTCGTCGCCCGCCATCCTCGCGTAGAGGGCTGGCAGGGCCGCGAAACCCTTGTCGGTCCGTAGTTTCATGCTCCCCAGGGTCCAACCTCGACCATGGTGGAGGTCAAGGGGTAGGGTCGGCCGCGTGACGAAGTTGCCGGAGAGCCTCACCATCGGGCAGGTGGCCGAGCGCAGCGGCGTGCCGCACACGGCGCTGCGGTTCTACGAGGAGCGCGGGCTGATCACCTCGCACCGCACCTCGGGCAACCAGCGGCGGTACGCGCGGTCGGTGCTGCGGCGCCTGGCGTTCATCCGCACGGCGCAGCGGGTCGGGTTGAGCCTGGAGGACGTGCACGCGGCGCTGGCCACGCTGCCGGACGGGCGCACGCCGACGAAGGCCGACTGGAGCAGGCTGTCGCAGTCGTGGCAGACGGAACTGGACGCGCGGATCGACTCGCTGGTGCGGCTGCGGGACCGGCTCACGTCGTGCATCGGCTGCGGCTGCCTGTCGCTGCGGAGCTGCTTCCTGCACAACTTCGACGACGCGCAGTCCGCGGACGGGCCGGGCGCGCCGAAGCTGAGGGCCGCGACCGAGGGCGGGACCTAAGGGCCTTCGAGCCGCCAGTGGTGGTCGTCCTCGTCGCTGCAATACCAGAGCGTGAGCGGCGCGTCGTCACCTCCGGTGCCGAAGCCGTCGACGTCCAGGCACAGCTGGCTGGCCAGGTTCACGATCCACACCGCGTCCGTGCCCGGTCGGCGGACCAGGAAGAACAGCTGGTTGTCCTGCGTGGTGCGGCACTTGAACTCCGACACCTCCGTGCCCGCCTCGACCGCGCCGAAGTCCGGCAGGTCGAGGCACAGCCCGTCGACGGTGTTGGAGATCGAGTACGTCAGCCGCCTGCTGGGCGACCTCCCCTCGTAGCGCAGGATCCAGCGCTGGTTGTCGTGCGCCGACCCGTCGCACGTGAACTGGCCGACCGGCCCGTCCGGCTCGCCGGGCCCGTAGCCCGGCACGTCCGCGCACTTGCCCGTGCGGACGTTGTGCAGCAGCACGGACTGGTCCGGCTGCCGCACCAGGTCCGACGCGGTCAGCCCGGACACAGCCAGCACCCCCGAAAACAGCAGGCCGAAGACGCGAAGAAACACCCACCCCACCCCCGTGGACGCCCTCCCCGACGTCCACGGCCAGGCTACTGCGGAAACCGGTGGCGGGGTGGGGATCCGCCGTGCTGAGCTGTGGCCCATGCAAGAGAAGGACATGATCCGCTTGTCCAAGCGGCTCTCCAAGCACCTCAGACACGACCCGGAGGCGATCGGCCTGCGCCTGGACGCCGCGGGCTGGGTCGGCGTCGACGACCTGCTCGCCGCGCTCCGCGTCACCCGCGCCCAGCTCGTGGAGGTGGTGGAGCGCAACGACAAGAAGCGCTTCGAGATCGACGGCGACCGGATCCGCGCGAGCCAGGGCCACAGCGTGGCCGTGGACCTCGACCTGCCGGTCGCCGAACCGCCCGCGGTGCTCTACCACGGCACGGTCGGGCGGGTGCTGCCCGACGTCCACCGCGACGGCCTGCGCCCGATGAACCGCCACGACGTGCACCTGTCCACGACCGTCGAGACCGCCCAACGGGTGGGCGCGCGGCGGGGCAGGCCCGTGGTGCTGGTGGTCGACGCGGCCGCGATGCGGGCGGCCGGGCACGAGTTCCGGGTGAGCGCGAACGGCGTGTGGCTGGCCCCCGCCGTGCCGCCGGAGTACCTGTCCGAGCTGCCGGGACAGGTACGTTCCTCCTGAGTCGGAAAAGTTCTGGCGGGCTTGTCGATCCGGGCCCCTGCCGTTCGACGCGTGGTCGTAGGCACTCGCACCGACACGGAGGACGACACGATGACCGAGCTGACCGCGGACCTCGCCCGGCGAGCGATCGTCGACCACACCCGGCGCCTGGCGGAGGCGGCCGTCGCGGCCGGACCGGACGCCGCCGTGCCCACGGCCCCGAAGTGGACCGTCACCGACCTGGTCCTGCACCTGGGCCAGACCCAGCACTGGGTCGCGGAGATCATCGAGCGGCGCATCACCGATCCCACCCGGCTGCCCACGGAGATGGCCGCGCCTCCCGCCGGTCCCGACGAGTGGCAGGCGTGGCTGTCGGCGTCCGCCGAGCGGGTCGCGACCGCGTGCTCCGACGACGCCCTCGACGCGCCGGTGTTCAACGCCGCCGGTGACGAGCGGTCCGGGACGTGGTTCTGGCTGACGAGCATGGTCAACGAGGCCGTGGTCCACGGCTTCGACGCGGCCATCGCCGCGGACCGGCCGGTCGAGGTCGACGCCGTCGTGGCGGCCGCGCTGATCGGCAACCACTTCGCGATGCTGACCTCCCCCACGTGGGAGATGCGCCGCGCCGAGTCCGCCCACGCCCTCCGCGGCACCGGTCAAGTCCTGCGGTGGCGGGCCACCGACGCGGGCGACTGGCTCGTCGAACGGCGGCCGGACGGGGCGACCTCCCTGTCCGACACCCGGCCCGCCGACGTGACCGTGACCGGCCCGGCACGGTCGTTGCTGCCGGCCCTGACCCGACGACTCCCCCTCGACGGCCTCGCCGTCGACGGTGACGCTTCCCTGGCGCAGCACTGGATCGACAACACCGCCCACTCCGCCGACTGACCGCTCCCGGAGACCCATGAGTGCGAGGACGCCGATCGTCCGCCGGTCCGTCCGGGCCGTGCTGCTCGACGACCACGACCGGCTGGTGCTGCTCAAGCGGACCAGGCCCGGTCGGCCGGTCTACTGGACCACGGCGGGCGGTGGCGTCGAGCCCGGCGACGCCGACCGGGAGGCGACGGTCGTACGGGAGATCCTGGAGGAGCTCGGGGCCACCGCGGTGATCGGCGAGCAGGTGTTCCTGACCAGCGAACGGCGTGAGGGCGGGGTGTCCGTGGCGCACTTCCGCCTGGCCCGGCTGCTCACGCTGGACCCCGAGGCGCGCACCGGGGCCGAGTACGGCGACCCGACGCGGGGGCGGTTCGAGACGGACGTGGTGGCCCTCGCCGAAGTTCACTCGATCGATCTTCGCCCGGTCGAGCTGCGCGACTTCCTGGTGGCGAACGCCGACCTGCTGCTGGCCGAGGCGGACCTGCTCAGTGCGGGCGGAGGCCGTTCACCGGGGGCGGGGTCAGGGTCCGGGTCGCCAGCCACCTGAGCCCGTCGGCGATCTCGGCCGTGCTGAGGCCGAGGCCGCGCTGGTACTCGTACAGCTCCGGGGCGAGCGGCGCCATCAGGACGTCGACCACCGAGGCGGGCGCGTCGATCCGCGACGCCCGGACCAGCACCTCGACGTGCTTGCGCCAGAACCCGTAGACGCCCGTGCGGAAGCGGGCCCTGCCGGTCTCCGCGCCGAGCACCAGGTGCAGGTGGCGTTCGAGCAGGTCGACCATGGCCCCGTAGAACGCCGACAGCCGTTCGGCCGGTTCGCCGCCCGGCCCCAGCGGCGGAGGTCCGAAGAGGATCCGCTGCTGCAACTCGGTCTCGTGCTCCCCCAGCAGGGCCTGCGCGATGGAGACCGGGTCCGGGTAGCGGCGGTACAGGGTCGCGCGGCCGACACCCGCCTCGCGGGCGATGTCCTCCATGGTCACGTCGGTGGCGTTCGCCGACGCGAAGAGCTTCTCGGCCGCCACCAGCACCTTCAGCCGGTTGCGCGCGGCGTCGGCCCGTTCGCGGGTCGGAGGGCGCCCGCCGAAGGAGAGGACGACGTCCACCGGCTCACTTGCCATGGGCCCACCTTACGCAGTTCGGGAAAACGGACAAGTCGTCCGCCTTCACCGGAAACTGTAAGTGGACGCCGTGTCCACTTCCACGGTACGGTCTGCCCCATGTACATCGCCCTCCTCGCTGCGGCCCTGCTGGTCGGCACGCTCCTCGCCGTCCAGGCATCGGTGAACCTGCAGCTGAACCGCGCGGTGGGCACCCCGTACGGGGCGTCCACGCTCCAGCTGACGGTGGCCGCAGTGCTGCTCGCGGTCCTCGCCGCCGCCACGGGCAGCCTCGGAGCGCTGCAAGGCCTGTCCGACGTCACCTGGTGGCACCTGCTGGGCGGGCTCGCGAGCCCGCTCTACATCACCAGCGGCATCCTGCTGATCCCCCGCCTCGGCGCGCTGACCACGGTGGGACTGTGGGTGACCGGTCAGATGATCGCGTCGCTCGTGCTCGACCTCGGCGGCCTGATCGGCGTGAAGCAGGTCCCGGTGAACGCGCTGATCGTGCTCGGCGCGGCCCTCGTGCTGGTCGGCATCTCGGTGATCGTCCGCAGCATCAACCAGACCGCGAAGGTCGGGCCCGGCACGGCGGTCGCGTCCGACGCCCGCCCCGCGCTGTCGACCCAGCTCGGCTGGCTCGTGCTCGGCGTCGTCGCCGGTGGCGTGCTGCCGGTGCAGGGCGCGGTCAACGCGCTGCTGCGCCACGAGCTCGGCGCGCCGCTGACGGTCGCGACGATCAGCTTCGTGGTCGCGGTCATCGCGATCGCGCTGGTGCTCGGCGTGCTGGTGGCGTCCAAGAAGACCCCGAAGCCGAAGTTCGGCACGCTGCGCGAGATGCCGTGGTGGGGCTGGCTCGGCGGCGCGTGCGCGGCCACCTACGTCACCGTCACCTTCCTGCTGATCCCGGAGATCGGCGCGGCGACCACGGTCGCGTTCACCGTCGCGGGCCAGCAGCTCGCGTCCGTCGTGATCGACCAGTACGGCCTGTTCCGGCTCCCCCGCCGCCCGCTGACCGGCGCGCGGATCGCCGGTGTCGCCCTGCTCCTGATCGGCTCGGTGCTGGTCCAAGTGGCCAAGTAGCCCCAGAAACCCCGGAGTGAGAAGAAGATGCTGCCGATCCACACCGCCGCGCCCGAGGTCTTCGTGCTGCCGTCGCAGCTGCCCATCGAGGGCGCGGGCGTGCTGCCGGTGCACTCGTACCTGATCCGCGCCCACGAGCCCGTGCTCGTCGACGCGGGCCTGCCGATCGACATGGGGCCGTTCGAGGAGGCCCTGTGGTCGCTGATCGACCCGCTCGACCTGCGCTGGATCATCGTCACGCACGACGACCGCGACCACATCGGCAGCCTGCGGGAGATCCTGGCCGCCGCGACGAACGCGACGCTGATCACCAACCAGCTCTCGGTGGACCGGATCGCCGAGTACTGGAACGTGCCCCGGCACCGGGTCCGCACGGTCAACCCCGGCCGCTCGCTCGACCTGGGCGACCGGCGGATCACGCTGCTCCGCCCGCCCGCCTACGACTCCCCCGCCACGCTGGCCGTCTACGACCAGCGGTTGGACGCGCTGTTCAGCGCGGACAGCTTCGGCACCGTGCTGCCGCAGTTCGCCACGCACGCGCACGACGTGTCCGAGGCGGACTACTTCGACGGGCTCGCGCTGTTCACCCGCGCCAACGCCCCGTGGACCGCGCTGGTCGACGAGGCGAAGTTCGGCAAGGTCATCGACGGCATCGCGAAGCTCAACCCCAAGCACATCCTCAGCTCGCACGGCCCGGTGGTCACCAACCGCACCGGCGAGCTGCTCACCGCCATGCGCGGCATCCCGTCGATGACGCCGTGGCTGCCGCCGGAGGACGTCGAGGTCGAGGCGGTGCTGGAACGCCACGAGGCCGAACTGGCGGCCGTCGCCGACGCGCACCAGGTCTGATCCCGGAAGGAAACCCATGACCACGCACAACCTGACGCCCGAACCCGGTGTCGTCGTCGTCTTCTCCGACATCTGGTGCTCGTTCGCGCACGTGACGATCCACCGCCTGCACGAGGCCCGGCGCAGGCTCGGGCTGGAGGGCCGGGTGTCGTTCGACCACCGGGCGTTCCCGCTGGAGCTGTTGAACCGCAAGCCGAGCCCGCGGACCGGCACCGACAGCGAGGTCGCCAGGATGGGCAGCGTCGAGCCCGACGCGGGCTGGCAGATGTGGCAGGACAAGGACTGGCTGTACCCGTCGAGCACGCTGCTCGCGCTGGAGGCGATCCAGGCCGCGAAGGAGCAGGGCCTCGGCGCGTCCGAGCAGCTGGACCTGGCGCTGCGCAAGGCCTTCTGGGCCGAGTCGAAGAGCATCGCCAACTACCACGTCATCCTGGACGCGGCGGAGAGCACCGGCGTGGTCGACGTGCCGGAGCTGGCCGCGGCGCTCGACGACGGCCGCGCCCGGCGCGCGCTGTCCGAGCAGGCGGCGATCTCGGCGACCGAGGTCGTCAACTGCAGCCCGCACCTGTTCCTGCCGGACGGCACGGACCACGCCAACCCCGGCATCGAGGTCGGCTGGGCGGGCGACTACGGCGTGGGCTGGCCGATCATCGGCGCGGTCGACCCGCACGCCGTCGACGACCTGCTCAAGCGGTCCGCCGCCTGAGTCCCGCACTCCTCACCATTCCCGTTTACCGGAGGAATTGACGCAGGCTCACAAATCCGTTCGCCATATTTGAAATCGGGCGCACCGGGGAAGCAATTCCCCCGGTGTCGCCCTTTTTTATTTTCCCACTTGCGGATAACCGAAGCAGCGTCACGGGCCCCCGTTACGGGGACGTTTCTTTCGTTACGCTGTGGATGCCATCGAGGCCACGCACCCGTCAGCAGGCGACTTGGTCAGTCCGACCCGGCGGCGGAAAGAATCCGAATTACCTCGGGGACCCGTACGGGTCCCTTTGTTCACCGTGCCCATCATCAGTCCTGGGGGATTACCCACATGAGCACCGAAACGACCACGAGGGACCAGAACGCCCAGCAGGCACCCGAGACGGCCACACCGGACGTGAGCGGCTTCGTCGATCTCACCCAGCACGAGATCCTGGCGCTGAAGACCCGCTTCAACCTGGCGGACGCCCACACGCACCAGCGCCAGTCGGACAGCCAGGACAAGATTGTGAACTCTCTTCCCGAATTATGGCGAGAAGCCGAGGAGGGTCTCCAGTCGTTCTACGAGAAGCGATTCATCGAGGCCTTCTTCCGGCTCCACCGGCAACCGGGCGCGGCTGAATTGAACAAGACGATGCTCTCCTACGCGGCGAGCATCTCGACGATGGTCGCGGCAATGTTCCTCAAGCAGCGCGATATGTCCGTTTCGCTCATCGAGCCTTGTTTCGACAACCTCGTCGACCTGTTGCGGAACATGCAGGTCGAGATCAAACCGATCAACGAGAGCGAACTGCACGATCCGGACACCATTTACGACAACCTGGTGCGCACCGTGCACACGGACGCGCTGTTCCTGGTCGACCCGAACAACCCGACCGGGTTCAGCCTCCTCAAGGACGGCCGCAAGGGCTTCGAGCAGGTCGTCCGCTACTGCGTGGACCACGGCAAGCTGCTGCTGATCGACCAGTGCTTCGCGTCGTTCGCGCTGGCCGACCGCAACGTCGGCCGGTTCGACATCTACCAGCTGCTGGAGTCCTCCGGCGTCAGCTACATGGCGATCGAGGACACCGGCAAGACGTGGCCGGTGCAGGACGCCAAGTGCGCGATGATCACCGCCAGCGACGACATCCACGAGGCCGTCTACAACCTGCACACCAGCGTGCTGCTCAACGTCTCGCCGTTCGTGCTGAACTTCCTGGCGAACTACGTCGAGGACTCGATCGAGGACGAGTTCGCCTCGGTGCGCGACGTCATCACCGCGAACCGGGCGCTGGCCAAGTCGATGCTGGACGGCGAGGTGCTCGAGTACGTCGAGCCCGCGGTGAACGTCAGCGTGGCGTGGTTCCGGATCAAGCCCGAGGGCCTGACCGCGACCCGCCTGCAGGAGAAGCTGCTGGAGAACGAGGTCTACGTCCTCCCCGGCACCTACTTCTACTGGAACGAGCCGGTCAAGGGCGAGCGCTTCATCCGCCTGGCGCTGGCCCGCGAGCCGGAGATGTTCGACGGCGCCATGCGCGCCCTGCGCGAGGTGCTGGACCGCGATGAGTGGTGAGGCCGTCATCGACGCGTCGCTGTTCATGGCGATGAACAGCACGGACGACCGGATCCGCCGGGCGGGCAAGCGGTTCTTCGTGGAACGCCTGGACACGGGCGCCGTGATGAGCCTGGAGCAGGTCGGGCGGTGCGACGCGGTGATCTGGGGCAACCACTCCCGCGCGGAGCAGGACGCCTACTACCCGTTCATGGACAACCTGCACACCGACATGAAGATCGACCGGGTCGGGTACGACGAGCAGGACCTGCGCCTCGCGCTCACGTCCTCGCTGCTCGCCGACCTGCCGCTGACCCGGCGGCTGACCGTGGCGTTCGCCCTCAACCGCGGCGGAACGCTGTTCACGGTCGACCCGCTGCTGGTCGACCGGACCGACCTGCCGCTCGGCCCGCTGCCGGACGGCGACGAGGTGCCGTTCCCGGAGCCGCTGGAGCGGATGTACCGGGAGTCGTTGGCACTGCTGGTGAAACCCGAAGACGTGTGAGGTGACGGAAATGGCCTACAACGGAGCGATCGTGCCGCTCGTGACGCCGCTCGACGCGGGCGGCGCGGTGTCGGAGTCCAGTGTGGACACCCTGATCGGGTCGCTGGGCGACGAGGTCACGGCGCTGATGCCGACGCTGAGCACCGGCGAGGGCTGGAAGCTCTCGCCGGACCAGTGGTCGGCGATGGTGGCCGCCACCAGGAAGCACTCGCGCGGACTGCCCGTGCTGTCCGGCATCCAGCTCCCGACCACCGACGAGGTGATCGAGCGGGCCCGCCTCGCGGTCGACCTCGGGGTGGACGCGATCGTGGTGACCACGCCGTACGGCGTCGACGTCACGCAGGACGCGATCGTCGAGCACTTCCGCCGGATCCGCGAGGCGATCGGCGTCGGCGTCTTCCTCTACAACGAGGAGGCCGTGTCCGGCAACCGGATCGAGCTCGACACCCTGCTGCGGATCTGCAAGCTGCCCGGCATCGTCGGCATCAAGGAGTCCAGCGGCGACGCGGCCTTCACCACCGCGATGACCCAGGCCGGCACCGGGATCCCGGTGTTCGAGGGCTGGGAGAACCTGCTGGTCGACGTGCGCGGCGTGGCCGGGTTCATCGGACCGCTGGTGAACCTGGAGCCGGGCCTGGTCACCGCCGCGCTGGCCGACCCCACGCCCGAGCGGCAGGACGCCATCAACGCCGCGTGCGAGAAGTACGGGCTGTTCACCGACGAGTGGTACCGGCCGCTGAAGGCGGAACTGGTCCGCCGGGGCGTGATCGAGACCGACCTGGTCGTGCCGGAATCGGTGGTGCCGGCATGACCTCCCAGCTGGTGGACACGGAGCTGCGCACCCTCTACCGGCTCAACCGGTCCGTGCCCGACGTCGAGGGCTACCGGACCATCCTCGCGCTGGAGCACAAGCACTTCGCCGCTCGGGCCGCGGAGATCGAGGCGAACGCCCCGCACTTCGCGACCCGCGGCGACCTCGTGCGGGCGCTGGCCGAGAAGCTGGCGGACGAGGAGGCCAACCCGAGCGAGAGCGACCTGTTCATCGCCGAGCAGGCGACCCTGGAGCAGTTCAAGGAGATCGTCTCGCAGTTCGCGGTCGACGGGATGATCGAGTCGCAGTCGCTGCTCGCGATCATCCCCCGGCTGCCGGGCCGGTCGCGGATGGCCGTGCTGCGGGTGCTGATCGACGAGTTCGGCTGCGGCAACGACGACCAGGAGCACGCGGGGCTCTACACCGGGCTGCTGGCCGAGCTGGGCCTGCCGACCGACCTGGAGCACCACGTGGCGCGGGCGGAGGACGGCGTGCTCGCGTTCGTCGGCCTCTTCTACTGGCTGGCCGCGCGGGCCCCGGAGCCCGACTACTTCCTCGGCGCCTACTCGTACTTCGAGTCGAGCGTGCTGTACGCGTTCCGCAGCTTCGCCGCGGCGAGCAAGCGGCTGGGCGTCCGGCACGACCGGTACTACACCGAGCACCTCTACATCGACGCCTTCCACAGCAAGCAGATGCAGGCCGCGATCCGCGACCTGGACGTGGAGCGCGGCGTCGACCTGCGGAAGGTGTGGACCGGCGTCGAGCTGACCAGCGCGGTCGTGGCGGAGGCCGTGGACGCGGTGGTCGCCAGGGCGAGGAGCGTCCGGTGAGCGCCGGGCGCACGAACGCCGTGCTGCGCCAGCTCAACGCCGACCTGCTGCTCGTGGAGGTCGGCGAGCACAAGTTCCTCACCCAGGCCGAGTGCCCGCACCGCAAGGGCAGGCTGCTGTTCGGCTACGTGAACGACCGCAGGCTGCGCATCACCTGCCCGCTGCACCACTCCACCTTCGACCTGACGACCGGCGACCAGGTCGCCGGACCGCCGTGCGGCTCGCTCAAGGTGACCGTGCTGGAGGGCCCGGCGCCCTACCCGGTCCCCGCCGAGGTCGCGGAGGCCGTCTGACCCGCCCGCCGGCCACGACTCTCCCCGCGTGGCCGGCGGGCTCCCCCCTCGACCCGACCAGGAGCCGCCGCTCATGTCCTTGTCCGTCGAAAGCCCCGACCTGGGTGAGATAGCCAAGCCCGACGGCGAACTCGTCGCCGTCGAGGACCGCACCTCCACCCCGCGCGAGTTCCTCTGGATCTGGCACTCCGCGCAGTTCTCGTTCGGCGTCGTCGTGCTCGGCTCGGTGCCGGTCAGCTTCGGCCTCGGCTGGTGGGGCAGCGTCACGTCCGCCCTGCTGGGCCTGCTGCTCGGCACGCTCGTCTTCGCCCCCCTCGCCCGGTTCGGCATGCGGACCGGCGCCACCGACGCCGTGTCCAGCGCCGCGCACTTCGGCGTGCGCGGCCGGGTGGTCACCAACGTCATCACGCTGTGCGTGGCCATCGGCTTCTTCGCCATCGCCGTGTGGACCGGCGGCACCGCCGTGCTCGTGGCGGGCCAGCGGATGTTCGGCACCCCGTCCGGCACCGGCGCGCTGGCGGCGGTGATCCCGGTCGTCGCCCTCGCGGTGGTGCTGGTCGCCGTGTTCGGCCTGCGCGCGCTGATGGCGACCTACAAGGCGGTCACGGTGATCGGCGGCCTGGTCCTGCTGGGCCTCGTGGTCGCGCTGCTGCCCGGCTTCGACCCCGGTGTCACCGGCACCCCGCTGCTCGGGGGCTTCTGGCCCACGTGGGCGCTGGGCGTGTCGTTCGGCGTCACCGTGCCCATCACCTACGCCACCCTCCAGGGCGACTACTCGCGGCACCTCAGGCCCGGCACGACCGACCGGAGCGCGGTCGGCTGGAACGGCCTGGCGATGTTCCTCAGCAACGCCATCGCGCTCGTCGTGGGGATCATGGCGACGACCATGTTCGCCGACCCGTCCGTGCCGTGGGTGATCGCGCTGACCGACGTCGTGCCGCCGTGGTTCGTCGCGTTCGTGGTCGTGTTCGGCTTCTTCGGCACGATCCCGCAGGGCGCGCTGTGCGTGTACGCCGCCGGTCTGACGGCGAACTCGGTGGCGCGCAAGGCCTCCCGCGTGACCTGCACGGTCGCGATGGCGGCCGTGGGCGTCGGCGTGCTGTACGTCGGCGCCATCGCCTACGACGCGATCGGCTCCATCTCCACGTTCATCCTCTTCCTGCTCGCGCTCATCGCGCCGTGGTCGGCGATCATGCTCGTCGGCTTCGCCCAGCGGGGTGGCCGGTACGCACCGGACGAACTCCTCGGCCCCGGCCGCTACTGGTTCACCGCGGGGGTCAACCTCCGCGCGGTGGCGGCGTTCCTGCCCGCCGTGGTCCTGGGCCTGCTGCTCGCGGCGAACCCGGTCTACACCGGTCCGCTCGCCGGGATCGCGGGCGGTGTCGACCTGAGCTGCGTGGTGCCGTTCGTCGTGGCGGGCGCGGGCTACTTCCTGCTGTGCAAGGCCTTCCCCGAACGCGACGCGGAGGTGCCCCGTGGCTGACGACCGCCGGCTGCCGACCAGCCCCGACACCCTCGTGGTCTTCAGCGACCTGAACTGCTCCTTCGCCCACCTCGGCGTGCACCGGCTGCACGAGTCGCGGGCGAGGCTCGGCCTGGTGGGCAAGCTCTGGTTCGACCACCGCGCGTTCCCGCTGGAGCTGTTCAACCGCGAGGTCAACCAGCGCCCCGGCGTCGACTCCGAGATCGCCACCGTGGGCGCGCTCGAACCGGACGCGGGCTGGCGGCTGTGGCAGGGCCCGGACTGGACCTACCCGGTCACGATGCTGCCGCCGTTGGAGGCCGTGCAGGCGGCGAAGGCCCAGTCCTGGCAGGCGAGCGAGGAACTGGACCGCGCGCTGCGGCGGGCGTTCTGGGCGGACGGCCGGTGCATCTCGCTGCGGCACGAGATCCTCGACGTCGCCGCGAAGACCGGCGTCGTGGACGTGACCGCGCTGGCCGAGGCGCTCGACGACGGCCGGGCCAGGGCGGCGGTGATGGCCCAGTTCGCCGCGGCCGAGAACGACCGCGTCAATTGCAGTCCGCACGTCTTCCTGGCCGACGGCACGAACGCGGCCAACCCCGGCGTCGACGTCTCGTGGGTCAACGGCGGCTTCGGCGTCGGCTTCCCGGTCATCGCCAAGGACGACCCGACCGCCTACGAGCCGCTGCTGCGCCGCGCGGCGGAACTCGCGGGCGTCTAAGGGCTGGAGCGGGCCCCGCCGGGGCCGCCCCCCGGCCGGGGGGGCGGCCCCCCCACAGAGCAGCCACGCCCCCCCCCCCCCCCCCGCCCCCCCCCCGCAAAAGCCGAGCACGACCGCCACGGCCTTGGCCGTCTTCCACGTGCTGTACACGCCACCGAGCAGGAAGCCCGCGAGGGCCAGCAGCCCGATGCCGACGTACTCCTTCGGCATTACAGGACGCCCTTGGTGGACGGCACGCCCACCACCCGCGGGTCCGGCTCGACGGCCGCGCGCAGCGCCCGCGCGACGGCCTTGAACTCGGCCTCGGTGATGTGGTGCGGGTCGCGGCCGTACTCGACGCGGACGTGCAGCGCGATCTGCGCGTGGAACGCCAGCGAGTCGAACACGTGCCGGTTCAGCACGAACGGGTAGTTGTTGCCGATCGTGAACGTGTTGAACTGCTCCGGTTCCCCGATGTGCACGCAGTACGGGCGGCCCGAGACATCGACCGCCGCGTGCGCGAGGGTCTCGTCCATCGGGATCCAGCAGTCGCCGAAGCGGCGGATGCCCTTCTTGTCCCCCAACGCCTCCCGCAGCGCCTGGCCGAGCACGATCGCGACGTCCTCGACGCTGTGGTGCGCGTCGATGTGCACGTCGCCGGTCGCGCGGACCTTGAGGTCGAAGCTCCCGTGCACGCCAAACGCGGTGAGCATGTGGTCGTAGAACGGCACCCCGGTGTCGATCTCGACCTGGCCGGTGCCGTCGAGGTCGATCTCGACGTACACCGACGACTCGCTGGTGGCGCGCTCCACCTTGCCGACCCGACTCACCGACGAACCTCCTTGCTCGCCGCGAGGAAGGCGTCGTTCTCCTCGGGCGTTCCGATGGTGACCCGCAGGTGCCCTGCGATGCCGACGTCCCTGATCAGGACGCCACGCTCCAAATAGGACCGCCAGGTCGCGTGGGCGTCCTCGAACCAGCCGAACAGCAGGAAGTTCGAGTCGCTCTCGACGACCCGGAAACCCAGTCCCGCCAACGACTCCGCGACCCGGTCGCGTTCGGCGGCCAGCCTCGCCACCGACCCGAGCGTCTCGGCGGCGTGCCGCAGCGAGGCGCGGGCGGCGGCCTGCGTCAGCGCCGACAGGTGGTACGGCAGCCGCACGAGCAGCAGCGCGTCGACCACGGCGGGCGCGGCGGCCAGGTAGCCCAGCCGTCCACCCGCGAAGGCGAACGCCTTGCTCATGGTGCGGCTGACGATCAGCTTCGCCGGGAACTCCTCGATCAGCTCCACGGCGCTGCGGCGCGGCGAGAACTCCGCGTACGCCTCGTCCACGACGACCACGCCGGGGGCCGCCGCGATCAGGTCGCGCAGCTCCGACGGCGGCACGCTCTGGCCGGTCGGGTTGTTCGGGCTGGTCACGAACACCACGTCCGGCTGCCGCTCGGCCACGATCTCGGCGGCCCGCTCGGTGTCCAGCGAGAAGTCCTCACGGCGGGGCGTGGGCGACCACTCGGTGCGGGTGCCCGCGGCGATGATCGGGTGCATCGAGTACGACGGCTCGAACCCCAGCGCCGTGCGGCCGGGGCCGCCGAACGCCTGGAGGATCTGCTGGAGGATCTCGTTCGACCCGTTGGCGGCCCACAGGTTCCGCTCGGTCAGCGGCACGCCGGTCGCGTCCGCGAGGTACGCCGCGAGGTCCGACCGCAGCGCGAGCGCGTCGCGGTCCGGGTACCGGTGCAGCTCGCTCGCGATCTCGGCGACCGCCGCCACCACGTCCGCCACCAGCGCGGGCGTGGGCGGGTACGGGTTCTCGTTGGTGTTGAGCCGGACCGGCACCTCCAACTGCGGAGCGCCGTACGGCGTGCGCCCCCGCAGGTCTTCCCGCAGCGGCAGGTCCGACAGCTCCACGCGCTCGCCGACCGGCTTCATCGGGCGAACCTCGCCCTCACGGCCTGGCCGTGCGCGGGCAGGTCCTCGGCGTTGGCCAGGGCCACGACGTGGTCCGCCACCTCGCGCAGCGCGTCCTCGGAGTAGTCGATCACGTGGATGCCGCGCAGGAACGTCTGCACCGACAGCCCGGACGAGTGCCGGGCGCAGCCGCCCGTGGGCAGCACGTGGTTGGAGCCCGCGCAGTAGTCGCCCAGCGACACCGGCGAGTGCGGGCCGACGAAGACCGCGCCAGCGGACCGGACCCGTGCCGCGACGGCGGAGGCGTCGGCCGTCTGGATCTCCAGGTGCTCGGCCGCGTAGGCGTTCACCACCCGCAGCCCGTCGTCCACAGAGGACACCAGCACGGTGCCGGACTGCTTGCCGCCCAACGCCGTCCGCACCCGCTCGTGGTGCTTGGTCGCCTTCACCTGGCGCTCCAGCTCGGCGTCCACGGCGTCGGCCAGCTCGACCGAGTCGGTCACCAGCACGCTCGCGGCGGCCGGGTCGTGCTCGGCCTGGCTGATCAGGTCGGCGGCCACGTGCACCGGGTCGGCCGTCGCGTCCGCGAGGACCGCGATCTCCGTCGTGCCGGCTTCGGCGTCGATGCCGATCAGGCCGCGCAGCATCCGCTTGGCGGCCGTGACGTACAGGTTGCCGGGCCCGGTCACCAGGTCGACGGGCTCCAGCACGGCGCCGTCGGTGTCCACGCCGCCGTAGGCGAGCAGCGCCACGGCCTGCGCGCCGCCGACGGCCCACACCTCGTCCACGCCGAGCAGCGCGGCGGCGGCCAGGATCGTCGGGTGCGGAAGTCCACCGAACTCGGCCTGCGGGGGCGAGCAGACGACCATCGCCTCCACGCCCGCCTCCTGCGCGGGGACGACGTTCATCACGACGCTGGACGCCAGCACGGCGAGTCCGCCGGGCGCGTAGAGGCCGACGCGGGCGACGGGCACCCAGCGCTCGGTCACCGTGCCGCCGGGCACGACCTGGACCGTCTTGTCGGTCCGGCGCTGCTCGGCGTGCACCTTGCGGGCCCGTTCGATCGACACATCGAGGGCGGCGCGCACGGCCGGGTCGAGGCCGTCGAGGGCCTTGGCGATCTCGTCGGCGGGCACCCGCACGGACGTCGGCCGCACCTTGTCGAAGCGCTCGCCGAACTCCAGCGCGGCCTCGGCACCGCGCTCGCGCACCGCCTCGACCAGCGGCCGGACCTGATGCAGCACCGCGTCCACGTCCACCTCGGCACGCGGGAGGACCGCGCGGAGTTCGGTCGGTGACGGGACACTGCCTCGCAGGTCGGTGCGGTTGAGCATGACCCTCAGCCTAGGCGAAGCGGAATTGTGTCAACTGTCAGCCCGGTGCGGAGCAGGGCGTACCCCGCAAACGGCGCTATCTGGACAACCCGGACCGCGCCACCCTCGAACAGCACCACTCCGTCGCAAACCCCTGCTGATGATGGAGAGACGCCCATGTTCGCGAAACGACGTGGCCTTGTCGCGTTAGCCTGCCTGGCCCTGATAGCCGCGGCGGCCCCGGTGGCCGCCGAAACCACCCCCGTGCACTCCCAGCGCACGGTCTACGAGGTCACCGCCGCCGACGCGGTGGCGCGCACCAAGGTCGCCCGCACCGGTGTCGACGTGCTCGGCATGGACGGCGACAAGCTGACCGTGATCGCCGAGCCGTCGCAGCTGCGCGCCCTGCGCTCCACCGGCCTCGCGGTGAAGTCGAAGGGCGACGCCGACGAGCAGCTCGCCCAGCTGGGCAAGGCCGAGATCGGCACGCTGGACTTCCCGTCCGGCTACACCGGCTACCACAACTACGCCGAGACGACGGCCGAGCTGAACCAGACCGTCGCCGACCACCCGACGCTGGCGCGGTTGCAGACGATCGGCACGTCCTACCAGGGCCGGTCCCTGTACGCGCTGAAGATCAGCAACAACCCCTCGGCCGACCAGGCGAAGCCGGAGGTGCTGTTCACCTGCAACCAGCACGCCCGCGAGCACCTGACCGTCGAGATGTGCCTGCACATCATCCAGCGCCTGACCGACGGCTACGCCACCAACACCGCCATCAAGGCGCTGGTGGACAGCCGGGAGATCTGGGTCGTGCCGAGCGTGAACCCGGACGGCGCGGAGTACGACATCGCGGCGGGCACGCTGCGCGGGTGGCGGAAGAACCGGCAGCCGAACTCGACGTCCACCGGCACCGACCCGAACCGCAACTGGGGCTACCAGTGGGGCTGCTGCGGCGGGTCCAGCGGCACCGGGTCGAGCGAGACCTACCGCGGCCCGAGCGCGTTCTCCGCGCCGGAGACCCAGCGGGTGCGCGACTTCGTGAACTCGCGGGTCGTCGGGGGCGTGCAGCAGATCAAGGCGCACATCGACTGGCACACCTACTCCGAGCTGATCCTGTGGCCCTACGGCTACACCTACAACGACACCGCGACCGGCCTCAACGCCGACCAGGCCAACGCCTTCGCGACGCTCGGGCGGCAGATGGCCAGCCGCAACGGGTACACGCCGCAGCAGTCCAGCGACCTGTACATCACCGACGGCGGCATCAACGACTGGATGTGGGCCACGCACAAGATCTGGAGCTACACCTTCGAGATGTACCCGAAGTCGGGCACGGGCCTGAACGGCTTCTACCCGCGCGACACGGCCATCGCCGCGCAGGTGACCCGCAACGACACCGCCGTGGACCTGTTCCTCGGCTACGCGGACTGCGTGCCGCGGGTCATCGGCCAATCCTGCTGACGGCCGCGACCGCCTGATCGACCTGCTCGGGCGAGACGAAGTAGTGCGGGGACGCCCGCACCACTTCGTCGAGCCCGCGCTTGGCCATGTCGATCCTGGTCGAGCTGACGAAGCTGGCCGTCACGGTCACGCCCACCTCGGCCAGCCGGTCCCGCACCTCGGGGGCGGCGACCCCGTCGACGGTGAACGTGACCAGGCCGCACTGCCGCTCGCCCAGGTCGCGGACCCGGACGCCGGGCAGGTCCGCGAGACCGGCGCGCAAGCGCTTGGCGCGGTCGCCGACCTCGGCCGCGATGGTGTCCAGTCCGACGCCGAGCGCGTACCGGGCGGCCTCGACCAGCCCGAGCCTGGCGGCGACCGAGGACTCCCACAGCTCGAACACCCGCGCGTCCTCGCGCAGCGCGTAGGTCGTCGGCGACGTCCACTCGCCGCTGCGCAGGTCGACCAGCCTCGGCCGCAGCAGCGGCAGCACCTCGCGGCGCACGGCCAGCACACCGGTGCCGCGGGGCCCGCGCAGCCACTTGCGGCCGGTGCCGGACAGCATGTCGACGCCCAGGTCGCGCAGCCCCACGGGGAACTGGCCGATCGACTGGCAGGCGTCCAGCAGCACCAGCGCGCCCACCTCGTGCGCGGCGGCGGCGATCTCGGCGACCGGGTTCACCAGCCCGCCGTTGGTCGGCACGTGCACCACCGACACCAGCCTGACCCGCTCGTCCAGCAGCTCGCGCAGCGCGGCCACGTCGACCTGCCCGTGCGCGTCGGACGGCACGGTCTCGATCGTCGCGCCGGTCTCCTCCGCGCGCCGCAGCAGCGGCACGGCGTTGCCCGCGTACTCGACCTCGGTGATCAGCACCCGGTCGCCCTCGGCGAGCGGCACGGCGTCGAACGCGCCCAGCCACGACCGGGTCGCGCTGTCGCTGAACGCGATCTCGTCGGCGTCCGCGCCGAGCAGCTCGGCCAGCACGCCGTAGCCCGCCTCCAAGTCGTCGGCGCGTTCGGCCGCGGCCCGGTACCCGCCGACCTCGGCCTCGCGGCGCAGGTGGTCGAGCTGGACGTCCAGCACCGGCGTCGGCGGGAGCGAGGAGCCCGCGCTGTCCAGGAACACCTGGTCGAGCGCGGCGGGGGTGTCTCGATGGATGTCGATCGAGAACTGCGTCCGATCACCGCTGGTCACTTCGGCGTCCACTTCTGGAGGTTCCACCACGGGCCCCACGACAGGCCGCCGTGGACGGACGGGTCGACCACCTGCTGGTAGCCGGTCCAGTTCTCCCGCACCACGTAGGTGTGCGAGACGAAGGCGAGGGTCACCAGGCCGGGCGCGGCGAGGTACGCGCGCTGGAACTGCACGTACGCGGCCGCGCGCTGGGCCGGGTCGAGCAGCGTGCGGCCCGCGTCCAGTGCCGCGTCCACCTCGGGGTTCGAGTAGCCGGCGGGGTTGGCGGCCGCGCCGGTGTGCAACATCCCGTACAGCGCCTGGTCGGGGTCGAACGGGTCACCCTCGCCGCCGAGGACGGCGTCCTTGGCCAGCCGCGGCACGATGGCCTCGCGGCTGAGCCCGGCGAGCTGCACGTCGACGCCGACGGCCCTGGCGTCGGCGGCGAACGCGGTCGCCAGGTCGCTGCGGACCACGTCGCCGGTCGGGTACATGAGGGTGAACGAGGCGGTCACGCCGTTGCGGGCCCGCAGCCCGTCCGCGCCCTTGACCCACCCGGCCTGGTCGAGCAGGAAGTCGGCCTGCGCCTTGTCGTAGCGGAACGTCGCGTCCGGGTCGACGAACTCGGGCAGCGCGGCGGGCACGGGGGTGCTCGCGGCCGTGCCCTTGCCCGCGAGCAGGGTGTCGATCATCCCCTGCCGGTTGACGGCGGAGTTGAGCGCGAGCCGCATGGCCGGGTCGCCGGTGACCGGGTTGGCCGTGGGCAGCGTGATGGCGCGCAGGTCGGCGGTGCTGTGGTCGAGCACGCGCATCCCGGTGGTCTGGGCGAACTTCGCGGCCAGCCGCGGCGGCAGGTCGGTGCCGTCCAGCTCGCCCTTCTCCATCCGCTGCGCCCTGGTGTTGTCGTCCGGGACGAACACCACCGTGACCTTCTTGATCTTGGGTGCGCCCTCCAGGTGCTCGGGGTTCGCCTCCAGGACCATCTTGTCGCCCTTGGTCCACTCGGTCAGCCGGTACGGGCCGGTGCCGACGGGCCGGGTGTTGACCGGGCTGGTCGCCAGCGGTCCCCCGGCGGCCAGCGCCTCGCTGGGCAGGATGCCGAGGACGAGCAGGTCCGGGAACGGCGCGTAGGGCTTCGACAGCGTGAACCGGACGTCCTGCGCGTCCAGCTGCTCGACGCCGGTGAGCATCGCGAACTTCGACCGCACCGTCGCCCCGGAGGCCGGGTCGAGCAGCGCCCGGTAGGTCGCCACGACGTCCTCCGCGCCGAAGGTGGTGCCGTCGGTGAACTTCACGTCGGTGCGCAGCTTCACCGTCCAGGACAGGCCGTCCGCGGCGGGCCGGGGGGCCTCGGCGGCGAGCTGCGGCCGCAGCGTGCGGTCCGCGCGGTGCTCCACCAGCCCGTCGAAGATCTTGGAGACGCCCTCGGAGCCGTAGCCCAGCAACGGGTTGAGCGTCGCGGGCTCGGTGGCGTCGGCGAGCACGATCGAGCTGTTGTCCTTCGTGCCTTCCGCGCTGGGCGTGGTCGTGCCGGTGCACGCGGAGGCGGCGACGGCGGCCACGAGCAGGACGGGGGGCAACAGGAAGCGCACGACACCCGACCCTAGTGCGTGCGCTCCGCCGCCGTCAGCCGATCGCCACCGGCAGTGGGCGCACGGCGTAGGCGCACTCGATGGTGTCGCCGGTCGCGGGGTCGCACAGCGCCACCCGCCACTCCCGCGCGAACTGGTTCACGCCCTCGCGCATCGGGATGGTGCCGGAGAGCAGCACCGTGCCGGGCCGGAGCAGGTCACGGGCCCGCAGCACGTCGAGCCAGTAGGCGGGCGCGAGCAGTTCGGCGAGCGTGCCGACCTGGATCTCCACGCCGTCGGCCCACGCGGTCAGCTCGACCTGGTCGATCCGGTCGGCCACGTCCGCGAGCCGCCACGCCTTCCGCCCGAGCACGTCGGGCCCGGCCTGCTTGCTCCACGCCACGCCGTGCACCTCCAGCGCCCGGTCGGTGTGGTCGCAGGCGACGGTGAGGAGCACGTCGTCGTCGGTCACGACCAGCGCCCACTCGGCCTCGCCGGAGGTCCGGTCGTGCTGCGCGGGCACCTCGTCGGTCTGCTGCGCGAGGTAGGGCGCGACCGGGTAGAGGCTCGGGGTCTCGCTCGGCGCGGGAACGCCCAGTTCGGCGAGTTCCCGCACGTGGGCGGCCACGTCGTCCTGGCTGCGGCCCGCGTAGCCGCCGTTGAGCAGGGTCGTGACGGTCACCGCGACGGTGCTGCCGTCGGGGAGGTCGAATCGCAGATCTGCCATGCCGCTCCTTGCGCATACGAGTTGTATACAGGCAGTATTACACGATGCCGTCGACTCAGACCACCGCCGTGGGCAGGCCCGCATTGATCCGCGCGTTCGCCGCGTCGCTCTCCGGCACCGCGCTGGAGTGGTACGACTTCGCGATCTACAACGTGGCCGCCGCCGTGGTGCTCGGCCCGCTGTTCTTCCCCAGCTCCGAACCGCTGACCGCGACCCTGCTGGCGTTCTCCACCTACGCCGTCGGGTACCTGTCCCGACCGCTGGGCGGGTTCCTGTTCGGCAGGCTCGGCGACACGCTGGGCCGCAAGCGCGTGCTCGTGACGACCCTGCTGATCACCGGTTTCGCCACGATGCTGATCGGCCTGCTGCCCACGCACGCGGCCATCGGCGGCCTCGCGGGCGTGCTGCTGGTGGTGCTGCGCTTCGCGCAGGGCGTCGGCCTCGGCGGCGAGTGGGGCGGGGCCGTGCTGCTGTCCAGCGAGTACGGCGATCCCAAGCAGCGCGGCTTCTGGGCGTCGGCCGCGCAGATCGGGCCGCCCGCGGGAAACCTGATGGCGAACGGCGTCCTGGCGCTGCTGGGCGCGCTGCTCACCGACGAGCAGTTCCTGTCGTGGGGCTGGCGGGTCGCGTTCCTGCTGTCCGCGGTGCTCGTGGCGTTCGGCCTGTGGATCCGGCTGAAGCTGGAGGAGACGCCGGTGTTCAAGGCGATCCAGGAGAGCGGCGACCGGCCGACCGCGCCGATCAGCGAGGTGTTCCGCACCCAGCGCCGCCCGCTGGTGGCCGCCGTCCTGTGCCGCGTGGGCCCGGACGTGCTCTACGCCCTGTTCACCGTGTTCGTCCTGACCTACATCACCACGCAGCTCGGCCTGCCGCGCAACGCCGGCCTCACCGCCGTGCTGATCGCCTCGGCGTGCCAGCTCGTCCTGATGCCGCTGGCCGGGTGGCTGTCGGACCGGGTGAACCGCCGGGTCCTCTACGCGGGCGCGGCCCTGTGCGGCGCGGTGTGGCCGTTCGTGTTCTTCCCGCTGATCGACACCGGGTCGCGGCTGTACCTGGTGCTGGGCATCGTGGTCGGGCTCGCGTTCCACGCGTTCATGTACGGCCCGCAGGCGGCGTTCATCTCCGAGCAGTTCACGCCCCGGCTGCGCTACACCGGCAGCTCGCTCGCCTACACCCTCGCGGGCGTGATCGGCGGGGCCGTCGCGCCTTTGGTGTTCACCGCGCTGCTGGCGTCGTTCAAGACCTGGGTGCTGGTCGCGGCCTACGTGACGATCGCCTGCGTGGTCACGCTGATCGGCCTCTACCTCGGGCGCGATCCCGAAGAGGATCAGGCGCCGAGCAGCACCTTGAGCGTCGACTCCAGGTGAGCGCTGATGGCGGCCGTGGCCGCGCCGACGTCCCCGGACTCGAGCGCGGCCACGATCGACTCGTGCTCCATCAGCACCGCGTCCTGCCTGCCCTCCGAGCGGTACAGCGCCACGACGCCCGCGCGCACCTGCCGTGCCCGCAGGCCCTCGTACACCTTGCCCATCAGCTCGTTGCCGGTCGCGGCCACCAGCAGGGCGTGGAACCGGCGGTCGACGTCGATGAACTCGCGCGCGTCCGCCATGCCCCGCAACGACGTCTGGCGTTCGATCGCCTCGCGCATCGCCCTGATCGGCGCGGTACCGGCGGCCAGCACGCGCTCGGCGGCGAACCGCTCGACCACGCCGCGCAGCTCCATCAGCTCGGCGACCTGGCGGCCGGAGATCGGGGCCACGTAAGCGCCCTTCTTCGGCACGAGCTGCACGAGGTCCTCCGCGGCGAGCAGCAGCAGCGCCTCGCGGATGGGGGTGCGGGACACGCCGATCCGGTCGGCCACGTCCTGCTCGCTGATGAACCGCCCCTGCATCTCGGGGTCGGCCAGGATGGTGTCCTTGAGGAACTCGTACGCCTTGTCGCGACCGGACACCTGCATACTGTGTGTATACCAGAGGAGGATCACCCCGTGCGCATCGCGCTCAGCCAGATCAGCTCGACCACCGACCCCGCGGAGAACCTCGACCTGGTGCGCGACGGGGTCCGCCGCGCCGCCGCCGACGGCGCCAGGGTCGTCCTCTTCCCCGAGGCGACCCAGTGCCGGTTCGGGGTGTCCCTCAAGCCGATCGCCGAGCCGTTGGACGGCCCGTGGGCGACGGCCGTGCGCGCCATCGCCGTGGAGCACGGCGTGGTCGTCGTCGCGGGCATGTTCACGCCCACCGCGGACGGCCGGGTGACCAACACGCTGCTGGTGACGGGGGCGGACGTGCACCTCGGCTACGACAAGATCCACCTGTTCGACGCGTTCGGGTTCCAGGAGTCGAGCACGGTCGCGCCGGGCGCGAAGCCGGTGACGATCGAGGTCGACGGGCTGACGCTGGGCATCGCCACCTGCTACGACATCCGCTTCCCCGAGCTGTTCCGGGCGCTGGCGGACCAGGGCGCGTCCGCCGTGCTGCTCGGGGCGTCGTGGGGCGCCGGGCCGGGGAAGGTCGAGCAGTGGGAGCTGCTGGTCCGGGCGCGGGCGCTGGACTGCACCTCGTGGGTGCTGGCGTGCGGGCAGGCCGATCCGGGCGTCGACCTCGGGTCCGCGCCCACCGGCGTCGGGCACAGCACGGTCGCGGACCCGTTGGGCAACGTCGTGGGAAGCCTTGGGGCGCAACCGGACCTGCTGGTGGTGGAGATCGACGCGGAGGCCGTGGAGAGCGCTCGGCGGACGTTGCCGGTGCTGGCGAACCGGCGGCTCTGACCGGGAGGTTTCCGCACGTTTGCGGACCGCGGAGACCGTCCGGATGATCTTCTCAGCGCATGGGGCACGGGCATGACGAACTCGGCTGAGTGGTACCAGGCGTGGGGCGCGGCCACCCACCTGTACCGGCACCTGTCGGCGGGCGGCGAGCCACAGCCGGTCTTCACGCCCGTGCGCCTCGCACCGGGTGAGACGTCGTACTCCGACGTGACACTGACGTACTCGCGGTTCTACGCCATGGACGTCGGCTACGAGACGAACAGCGGCTTCTTCTTCGGCTCGCCGCTGTTCGTCGCCGCGGGACTGGCCGCGAACGCCGTCGGCAACTCGATGGCGAGGAACCGGGCCGAGCAGCTGGCGGCCCCGCAGTGGCGCGAGCACTGCGCGGCGCGCACGGTCGTGACGGACCGGCGCACGCTGTGCTTCGCGGCGGGCCGGTGGCTCTCCTTCGACCACGACAGCGTCGTGGAGTTCACCGCCGACCCGCCGCGGGCAGTGTGCTTCCTGAACTTCGCCGCCGCGGAACCCCTGTGCCTGGCCGGGTTCAGCGCGCCGTGGCTGACCGTGCTGCTCGCCCGCTTCCTCTACGGCGCGGAACGCCTGCCGCAGCTCCCGTACCTGCGCCCGTTCGCGACGAGCCCGCTCTAGCGCAGGTCCATGCCCAGGTCCAGCGCGGGCGAGGAGTGCGTCAGCCCGCCGACGGCGAGGTAGTCGACGCCGGTCTCGGCGTACGCCCTCGCGACGGCCAGCGTGAGCCCGCCGGACGCCTCCAGCGGGACCCCGCCCGCCCGGCGGACGGCCTCGACGCACATCTCGGGCGTGAAGTTGTCCAGCAGCACCAGTTCCGCGCCCTCGGCGACGGCCTCGTCGAGCTGGTCGAGGCTGTCCACCTCGACCTCGCAGAACAGGTCGGGGGCGTGGGCGCGGACCGCCGCCATGGCGGCCTTCACCGACCCCGCCGCGACGACGTGGTTGTCCTTGATCAGGACGGCGTCGCCGAGACCCATGCGGTGGTTGACCCCGCCGCCGCAGCGGACCGCGTACTTCTCCAGCAAACGCAGGCCGGGCAACGTCTTGCGGGAGTCGCGGATGCGGGCCTTCGTGCCCGCCACCGCGTCGACCCACGCCGCCGTGGCGGTCGCGATGCCGGACAGGTGCGTGAGGAAGTTCAACGCCGTGCGCTCGGCGGTGAGCAGGTCGCGCACCCTGCCGCGCACGACCAGCGCGGGCTCGCCGGGCACGGCCTTCTCCCCGTCCTGCTTGTGCGACAGAACTTCCACGCCGGAGCCGAACACCTCCAGCGCCACCGGGACCCCGGCCAGCACGCCCGCCGCGCGCGGGGTCAGCTCGGCGACCGCCACCGCGTCGGCGGGCACGGTCGCCTCCGTCGTCGCGTCCGGGCCGTAGCGGAGGTCCTCCGCGAGCGCCAGCGCGATCGCCCGGCGGGCGTCTTCCAGGTCCAGCGTGGTCATGCCGCTCCCCAGGCCATGACGGGATCCGCGAGCACGGGCTGGCCGGTCGGCGTGAGCCGGACGACCTGGCTCCGGTGCCAGCGCACCTCGTCCCGTTCGGTGTGGTCGGTCCGCACGTGGCAGCCGCGCGACTCGGTCCGCTCGGCGGCCGCCGCGATGAGCGCCCGCGCCGCCAGCGTCAGCGCCGCGTCCTCCACCAGCCGCCGGGTGTCGAGCACCCGGTCCACAGTGGACAGGTCGAGCACGGAGCCGACGACCGCGAGGCCCTCGGCGTCCCGGCCGATGGCCGCGTACCGGCTCATGACCCGTTGCAGCGAGTCGCGGTCGGCGACCGGGGCCGTCGGCAGCACCGGGTCGAGCGCGGCCTTCGGGTCGGCCAGCAGGCCCAGCGCCAAGTCCGCCGCGATGGCCTCGGCGGACCGCGTGCCGACGACCAGTCCCTCCAGCAAGCTGTTGGACGCCAGGCGGTTCGCGCCGTGCAGCCCGGTGCGGGCCACCTCGCCCGCCGCGTACAGGCCGGTGACGGCGGTGCGCCCGTCGACGTCGGCCATCACGCCGCCGCACGCGAAGTGCGCCGCCGGGGCGACCGGGATCGGGTCGTGCGCCGGGTCGACGCCCGCCGCGACGCAGGCCGCGTGGACGGTCGGGAACCGGGTCGCCATCGAGCCGAGACCGGTGGCGTCGAGGAACACGTGGTCGTCGACCCCGCCGGGACCGGCCGCCATGTGCCGGGTGATGGCCGCCGCGACCACGTCGCGAGGAGCCAGGTCCTCCAACGGGTGCACGCCCTTCATGACCCGCGCGCCGGTCGCGTCGACGAGCACCGCGCCCTCGCCGCGGACGGCCTCGGTGATCAGCGGGCAGCGGCCGCGCGCGCCGCGACCGGTGTACAGGACGGTCGGGTGGAACTGGACGAACTCGACGTCCGCGGCCATGGCCCCGGCCCGCATCGCCAGCGCCAGCCCGTCGCCGGTGGCGACCTCGGGGTTGGACGTGGCCTGGTAGAGCTGGCCGAGCCCGCCGCTGGCCAGCAGCACCGCGGGCGCGCCGATCACGCCGGGGACGCCGTTGCCGTCCAGCACCAGCAGCCCGCACACCGCGCCGAGCGGCGTCCGCAGCGCGTCGACCGCGACGTGCTGCTCCAGCACCGGCAGTCGACCGTCGACCGTGGCCGCGAGCAGCGCCCGTTCGACCTCGGCCCCGGTCGCGTCGCCGCCGGAGTGCACCACGCGGAACGCCGTGTGCCCGCCTTCGCGGGTGCGCGCCAGGTGACCGTCCGGCTTGGCGTCGAACACCGCGCCGCGCTCGCGCAGCCGCGTGACCGCCTCCGGTCCGCCGGAGATGACCGCGGTGACGGCGTCGGTGTCGCAGAGGCCCGCGCCCGCGACGAGCGTGTCGCCGATGTGCGCGTCGACCGTGTCGCCCTCGTCGTGCTCACCGGGCAGCACGACGGCGACGCCGCCCTGCGCCCAGCGCGTGTTGCCGTCCGGCCCGCTGGCCTTCGTGACGACGAGGACCCGCAGGCCCAGTTCGTGGGCGCGCAGCGCGGCCGTCAGGCCCGCCACCCCCGTGCCGACCACGACGAGGTCGGCACGGGCCTCCCACCGCGGCCTCACTCGCCGCCGCCGGGCTTGCCGATCTCGATCATCCGCTGCACCGACGCCTGCGCCCGCTTGGCGGTCTCCGGGTCGACGTGCACCTCGTCCTTGTTCTCGCGCAGGCAGCGCAGCAGCGCGGTCGGCGTGATCATCTTCATGTACTTGCACGACGCCCGGTCGTTCACCGCGCGGAAGTCGATCTCCGGCGCGGCCTTGCGCAGCTGGTGCAGCATGCCGATCTCGGTCGCGACCAGCACGGACTTCGCCGTGGTCCCGCGCGCGGCGGTGATCATGTCGCCGGTCGAGAGGATGCGGACCTGGTTCGCGGGCACGATGCCCTCGCCCGCGAGGTAGAGCGCCGAGGTGGCGCAGCCGCACTCCGGGTGGATGAACAGGTCGGCCTCGGGGTCCTCGGCCGCGCGCGCCGCCAGCTCGGGGCCGTTGATGCCCGCGTGCACGTGGCACTCGCCCGCCCAGATGTGCAGGTTCTCGCGGCCGGTCTCGCGCTTCACGTGCGCGCCGAGGAACTGGTCCGGCAGGAACAGCACCTCGCGGTCGGCGGGGATGGAGGCGACGACGTCGACCGCGTTCGAGGACGTGCAGCAGATGTCCGTCTCGGCCTTCACCTCGGCCGTGGTGTTCACGTAGGACACGACCACCGCGCCGGGGTGCTCGGCCTTCCACTCGCGCAGCTGCGCGCCGGTGATCGAGTCGGCGAGCGAGCAGCCCGCCCGCTCGTCCGGGATCAGCACGGTCTTCTGCGGGGCCAGGATCTTCGCGGTCTCGGCCATGAAGTGGACGCCGCAGAAGATGATCGTGGAGGCCTCGCTGGCGGCCGCGATCCGGCTCAGCGCGAGCGAGTCGCCCGTGTGGTGGGCGATGTCCTGGATCTCGGGCAGCTGGTAGTTGTGGGCGAGGATCACCGCGTCGCGCTGACGTGCGAGTTCGAGCACCTCCGCGCGCCAGGACGCGTCGGCCTCGATGCCGTCGTACGCGCCGTCTGAGGTTCGCTCCACATATGCGGTAGCGACCATGGGGTCCTCCTCGCGACTCTCCGAGGTTTTCGCCTTTGGGTCGAAAACGTGACCGATAGTATCAGCCCGTGGGTCTCGCGGGACATGAGGTGTTGGCCGCAGTACTCCAGGTGAGAGCCGGATCACTCCAGGTCATGCTCTGGCGACGCGCTCGGGAACCGCACGCTCACCGGTGGTCACTCCCCGGCGGCGCGCTCGGCGACCGGGAGGACATCGAGGCCTCGATCCGCCGCCAGCTGGCGGAGAAGGTCGACGTCAGGCAGCTCTCGCACGTGGAGCAGCTGTCGGTCTTCAGCGCCCCGGACCGGGTCCCCGGACCGCGCGTCGTGGCGACCGCGTTCCTCGGCCTGGTGCCCTCCGACATCGACCCGGTCGTGCCCGCGGACACCGAGTGGTTCCCGGTCGACGACCTCCCCGTGACCGCGTTCGACCACCGGTCGATCATCCACAAGGCCCGGCACCGGCTTGGCTCGAAGCTGTCGTACACGAACCTCGGATTCGCCTTGGCGCCACCGGACTTCACCATCTCCGCGCTCCGCGAGCTGTACTCCGCGGCACTGGGCTACCGGGTCTCCGCCACCAACCTGCAACGCGTCCTCTCCCGCCGCGGCCTGCTGGAACCCACCGGCGACACCAGCCCACCCGGCCCCACCGGCGGCAGGCCCGCGGCCCTTTTCCGTTTCAGCGCAAGGGGAATCCTGGTGACCGACCAGTTCGCCGTGCTGCGCCCGCCGTCGACCGGCCGTCCGGCGGGCACGACCGCCACGTCGTAACGTGAAGGCGTGACCGAGACGCTCCCCCTGTTCCCGCTGGGCACCGTGCTGATGCCCGGAGCGTCCTTGCCGCTGCACATCTTCGAGCCCCGGTACCGCCAGCTGACCGTCGACCTGGTCACCGGCGTCCTGCCGGACCGCCAGTTCGGCGTGATCTCGCTGCGCGAGGGCTGGGCGATGGGCACCGACAACGTGGCGTCGATGCGCGAAGTGGGCTGCTCCGCCCTGCTCCGCGAAGCGCGCAGGCTCAACGACGGCAGGTTCGACATCGTCACCCGCGGCGAACAACGCTTCAAGCTGCTGTCGGTGGACCACACCGCCGCGCCGTACCTGGTGGGCGAGGTGGAATGGCTACCGGACACCCCGACACCCCCACCCGTGGCCGAAGTCCTGCCCTTGATGGCCGACTCCGCCCGCGCCGCCCACCAGCGCTACTGCGCCGCCGCGTGGCACAAGGAAGACTGGGCCCCACCACCAGCGGAAACCACGCACGAGCTGTTGTCGTACCTGCTGGCGGGGGATTGCCTGTTGGCGTTGGAGGACCGGCAGCGACTGCTGGAGGAGACCTCGGCGGCCCGGAGACTGCGCTTGGTCCGCCGGATGCTGCACCGGGAGGCGGGCATCTTGAGCGCTTTGCGCGCCGTGCCGGTACCGCTGGCCGAGTTCGGGCACTTGCCGAACCCGAACTAGGTGCGGGGCCGCGAGGTTGGGGCTGAACGGCCCGTTCACCGGACCTCGCGGCTCGCCCGTTCCGCCTGAACGGTCCGTTCACCGACACTTGGCGACCGAGTCGGAGCGGCAGGGAATCGAACGGTCCACTCACCCGCTTCAGACCTCACCGAGCCCGACCGAACGGACCGTTCACCAACACCCGGCAGCCGAGCCGGAGCAGTGCGAGGGTTGAACGGTCCATTCACCCAGTCCCACACCGCGCCGAGTCCAGCCGAACGGACCGTTCACGAACCTCGGAATCCCTGCGGTTCGAGCTGAATGGACCGTTCACCGGGCTCGCAGCCGGTTCCGGCTGAATGGACCGTTCATCAAGCTCGGCGACCGAACCGGAGAGTCGCATCGGGGTCGAGCGGGCCAACCATCGGCCCTCGCGCCAAGTCGGATCCGGCTGAACGGACCGTTCACCAGCCTTCGAGAACCTGCCATTCAGGCTGAATGGACCGCTCACCAGCCCCCAGGGGCACGGCATGGACTGAACGGACCGTTCACCCGGCCTCCTTGGGCTGCCGTTTCGGCCGAATGGACCGTTCACCGGCTTGGGGGCTGCGGCGCGGCCTGAGTGGACCGGTCACCTGGGCTGGTCGTCTCCGGAGTCGCGGCAGATTGCGGCAGAGGGCGCGAGTCGCCCCCACCGCAGCCACCGAAGCGATCCACCAGCAGAAGCCACCCGCAGCGATTCCCAACCGCCCCGCCGACCGCCCCCTCGGCGGGCATCCATGGCACCAAAGCGGCCCGGCACCGCCGCCACTCGCCAAGTCTTCATTCCACCAGCCACCCGCCAAGACGGCTGGGCCCCGCTCGCCACCCCTCCGAACAGCACGCCACCACCCACGCGCCACCCCGCCGGACAGCCCACTCACACGCCACCCCGCCGAGCAGCCCGCCCGCACGCCACCCCGCCAAATAGCCCTCCACTTCCCATCGACGCCCAACCCCGCCGAGCAGCCCTCCACTGCCCACACACCACCCCCGCCAAGCAGCCCATCACCGCCCACCCACACACCGCCCGCCCGCCAAACCCCCAACCCTCCACCGCCACCCACACACCACACTCGCCGAGCAGCCGCTCCCTGCACCGCCCCCCTCCGAACCCCCAACCCTCCAGGGCACACCCGAATGCACCCCGCCACAAGCGGAAGCTTCCGCCGATTGCCCCCTTGAAGGATTGTTCAACAATCCCCTACCGTGTGAGCCACAGCACAAACTCTCCCCCCACCCATCGCGAGACCCGTTGAGAGGTGCGAATGAGTACGACATCCACGACCCCGGAGGCTCGGCAAGGCTGGTTCAGGTCGCTTGGACCGCGTGGTAAGCGGGCGTTCGTCGGGGCGTTCGGCGGTTACGGCCTCGACTCCTACGACTACTGGATCCTTCCCCTCAGCCTCGTGGCGATCACGTCGTTCTTCGGGATCTCCAAAGGCCAAGCCGGGCTGTTGAACACGGCCACGCTGGTACTCTCCGCGCTCGGCGGTGCGGTGGCCGGGGTGTTGGCCGATCGGATCGGGCGGGTGCGGACCCTTCTCCTCACGGTCCTCACCTACGCCGTGTTCACGGTCCTCTGCGGGTTCGCCACCAGCTACGAGATGCTGCTCGTGTTCCGCGGCCTGCAAGGGCTCGGGTTCGGTGGGGAGTGGGCCGCCGGGGCGATCCTGGTGGCCGAGTACTCGAAGCCGGAGTACCGCGGGCGGGCCGTGGCGTTCATCCAGAGCGCGTGGGCGGTCGGGTGGGGGCTGGCGGTGGTGGTCTACACCGTCGTGTTCTCCGTGGCGGGGCCGGACCTGGCGTGGCGGATCATGTTCTGGACCGGGGCGCTGCCCGCGGTGCTGATCCTCTACATCCGACGCACGGTGCAGGACGCTCCGGGAACCGTGGAGCAGCGCGAGAAGAGCACGCGGAACTTCTCGGCGATCTTCGCCAGGGACCTGAGGAAGACCACGTTCTTCGCCGCCCTCCTGGCGACCGGCGTGCAGGGCGGGTACTACACGCTCGCCACCTGGCTGCCGACGTACCTCAAGACCGAGCGCGGACTGTCCGTCATCAACACCACGGGCTACTACGCGTTCCTGATTTCCGGAGCGTTCATCGGGTACGTGTGCGGCGGGTTCGTCACGGACCGGTTGGGGCGCAAGAAGACCTTCGCCCTCTTCGCCGTCCTGTCCGCCGTGCTGATCATGCTCTACACGCAAATCCCCACCGGCGCGAACACGGCCGTGCTGTTCCTCGGGTTCCCGCTCGGCTTCTGCGCGTCGGCCATCTTCAGCGGGTTCGGCTCGTTCCTCGCGGAGCTGTACCCGACGGACGTGCGCGGCACCGGGCAGGGCTTCACCTACAACTTCGGCCGGGCCGTCGGGGCGCTCTTCCCGGCGGGCGTCGGGTTCCTGGCGGAGAGCATGGGCGTCGGCGGCGCGATGGTGTTCGGGGCGGCCGCGTACGGCGTCGCGGTGCTGGCGCTGCTGGGACTGCCGGAGACCCTGGGACGGGAGCTGACGTGACACCGGAGGAGGTCCGGGCCCGCGCGAGCGGGCCCACGGCCGGTCTGGCGACGGGGTTCGCGCAGGCGAACCTCATCGCCGTCCCGGCCGACTGGGCGTACGACGTGCTGCTGTTCACGCAGCGGAACCCGAAGCCGTGCCCGGTGCTGGACGTGACGGACGCGGGCAGCCCGCGGACCGTCCTCGCGCCCGGCGCCGACCTGCGGACGGACCTGCCGCGCTACCGGGTGTGGCGCGACGGCGCGCTCGTCGAGGAGCCGACCGACGCCACGCCGTTCTGGCGCGACGACCTGGTGGCGTTCCTCATCGGGTGCAGCTTCACGTTCGAGGGCGACCTGGCGAGGGCCGGGGTGCCGCTGCGGCACGTCGAGCAGGGCCGCAACGTGCCGATGTTCGTGACGAACCGCGAGTGCCGCCCGGCGGGCCGGGTGCACGGGCCGATGGTGGTGTCGCTGCGCTGGATCCCAGAGGACCTCGTCGACACCGCGGCGAGGGTCAGCGGCCGGATGCCCGCGGTGCACGGGTCGCCGGTCCACGTGGGCGACCCGGCCGCGCTGGGCGTCGCCGACCCGGCCGCGCCGGACTTCGGGGACCCGGTCGCCGCCGAGCCCGGTGACGTGCCGGTGTTCTGGGCGTGCGGGGTGACGCCGCAGGCCGCGCTGATGGCGTCGAGGCCGCCGTTCGCCATCACCCACGCGCCGGGCCACATGTTCGTGACCGACGTGCCGGACTCCGAGTACCGGGTCGGCTAGGCAACAGGTCCGGACCACTGTCTGATTTGTCCGCGAATGGACCTCCATATCCCACCTGGACCACTGGTACTGAGTGGTCCAAAAGTGCATGTCAGACGAATTGGGTAAGAAGGTTGCCTAATAGCGTTTCCGTGGATTACGGTGACCGCCATCACCCCAGATCCCACCGGGTGCCTCACGAAAGATGCAGACACCAGCCGCCGCAGCCGTGTGTCCCATCCCCTGTTTTCGCGGAGGTTTTCGTGTTCAACTCAGGCAGGCTCCTGCGCCTGGCCGCGGTGGCGACGATGTCGATCGCCCTGGTCTCCTCGGTCACCACCACGGCTGCGCTCGCGAAGCCGATGTCCGCGGACGGGGTCAGCGCCGCCGCGGTCGACCTGGACAACGCGGCCAAGAAGGAGATCGCGATGAAGCTGGTCTCCAGCGCCGAGAACTCGTCGTTGGACTGGAAGGCCCAGTACAGCTACATCGAGGACATCGGCGACGGCCGCGGCTACACCGCGGGCATCATCGGCTTCTGCTCCGGCACGCACGACATGCTCGAACTGGTGCAGGAGTACACCAAGCGCTCGCCCAACAACATCCTGGCGAAGTACCTGCCCGCGCTGAAGAAGGTCGACGGCTCGGACTCGCACACCGGCCTCGGCAACGCGTACGTGAAGGACTGGAAGACCGCCGCGAAGGACCAGGTCTTCAAGGACTCGCAGAACTTCGAGCGCGACCGCGTGTACTTCACCCCCGCCGTGAACCAGGGCAAGGCCGACGGCGTCCGCGCCCTTGGCCAGTTCGCCTACTACGACGCGATCGTCGTGCACGGCGACGGTGACGACAGCACCAGCTTCCGCAACATCCGCAAGCGCGCGCTCGGCAAGGCGAAGCCCCCGTCACAGGGCGGCAACGAGACCACGTGGCTCAACGCCTTCCTCGACGCCCGCGTGTGGGCCATGCAGCAGGAGGAGGCGCACTCGGACACCTCGCGCATCGACACCGCGCAGCGCGTGTTCCTCAAGGCGGGCAACCTCGACCTGAACCCGCCGCTCAAGTGGAAGGTCTACGGCGACAGCTACAGCATCAACTCGTAGTCGTCACACCGGCAACGGCCCCCCGACCCACTCGGTCGGGGGGCCGTTTCGCGTCCTGAGTAGACCGAACGTTCCCCTGGAAACCGTTGCCGTTAAACAGGAATCTCCGAAAAACTGGATATGGCAAGAAGGTTGCCCAATAGGCGGTGACGCCGTTACGGTGGCGATCGCCCACCCAGCTCCCTGCCGGGTGGCACCCGAACGGACACCCCGCCGCCGTGTCCCATCCCCTGTTCCGCGGAGGTTCCTCTCGTGCTGAACTCAGGCAGGCTCCTGCGCCTCGCCGCAGTAGCAGCCCTCTCGATCTCGCTCGTGTCCGCGGGAACCACGAGCGCCCTGGCGCGGCCGATGGCCGCCGACGGCGCTCGTGCCGCGGACGACGTCCGGGCGGCGGCGGTCGGCCTGGACGACCCCGCCAAGAAGGAAATCGCGATGAAGCTCGTCTCCAGCGCGGAGAACTCCTCGCTGGACTGGAAGGCGCAGTACGGCTACATCGAGGACATCGGCGACGGCCGCGGCTACACCGGCGGCATCATCGGCTTCTGCTCCGGCACGCACGACATGCTGGAGCTCGTCCAGGAGTACTCGAACCGGGCTCCCGGCAACGTGCTGGAGAAGTACCTGCCCGCCCTGCGCGAGGTCGACGGCTCGGACTCGCACGACGGCCTGGACCCGAACTACACCAGGGACTGGAAGACGGCCGCGAGCGACCCGGTCTTCCAGGCGTCGCAGAACGACGAGCGCGACCGGGTGTACTTCAACCCCGCCGTGAACCAGGGCAAGTCGGACGGCGTCCGCACGCTCGGCCAGTTCATCTACTACGACGCCATCGTCATGCACGGCGACGGCAGCGGCACCGGCTTCCGCGGCATCCGCAACCGCGCGCTGGGCAAGGCGAAGCCGCCGTCGCAGGGCGGCGACGAGACCGCGTGGCTGAACGCGTTCCTGGACGCCCGCGTGTGGGCGATGCAGCAGGAGGAGGCGCACTCGGACACCTCGCGCGTCGACACCGCGCAGCGGGTGTTCCTGAACGCGGGCAACTTCGACCTCACCCCGCCGCTCAGGTGGAAGGTCTACGGCGACAGCTACACCATCAACTCGTAGTCGCCACACCGACAAGGCCCTCCGACCGCCAGGTCGGGGGGCCTTTCGGCGTTCACGCGGGCAGGTGGAGCTCCGCCCAGTCGGAGATCTGCTGGAGGGCGGGCATCAGCGCGCACCCGGCCGGGGTCAGCGCGTAGGTCACGGCCACCGGCGGGCCGTCGGACACCGTCCGCGACACCAGGCCCGCGTCGGTCAGCGTCGCCAGCCGCTCCGCGAGCACGGAGTCGCTCACCTTGCCGAGGCTCCGGGACAGCTCCCGGTACCCGGCCGGACCACGACCGAGCTGCCCCAGCAGCAGCCCGGTCCACCTCGTACCCAGCAGCGAGAACGCGCGGGTCAGCGCCGCGTCCCCGCGTTCGCACTCGTCGGACATGAGCTGATGCTAATCTCGAGGGGCACTTCTAAATAAGAAGTAGCTTCTCCAAGGGAGTGACTCGTGAAGATCGGATTCACGCTTCCCCAGGTCGGCAAGGTCGCCTGGCAGGCTCCGCAGGTCGCGCGGTACGCGCGGGAGGCCGAACGGCTGGGCGCTGCCAGCCTGTGGGTCATCGACCGGCTGCTCTCCCCGGTGGACCCCGAGATCGGCTACAACGGCGCCGACACGTTCCCCGAGGAGTTCAGCGCGATCCTCGACCCGTTCGTGCTGCTCGGCGTGGCCGCGACGGCGACCGAGCGGGTGGAGATCGGCAGCAACATCCTCAACACCCCGTGGTACCCGCCCGCCCTGCTGGCCCGCACGCTCACGACGCTCGACGTCCTCAGCGGCGGCCGCCTGGTGCCGGGGTTCGGCACGGGCTGGTCGCCCGAGGAGTACGTGGCGGCGGGGGTGCCGATGAAGGAGCGGGGCGCCCGGCTCGACGAGACCCTCGACGCGCTGGAGCAGTTGTGGACCGCCGACCCGGCGGAGTTCCACGGCGAGCACTGGCAGGTGCCCGCCACGAAGTCCGCGCTCAAGCCCGTGCGGCGTCCCCCGGTCTACCTCGCGGGCTTCGCCCCGGCCGCGATGCGCCGGGTCGCCCGCCGGGCCGACGGCTGGCTGCCCGCCGTCGCGCCGCCCGGCATGACCGACCTCGACGCCATGGTGGTCAAGCCGCTGGCGGCCATCCGCGCGATGCGGGCCGACCTGGGCCGGGACCCCGCCACCCTCGACGCGATCCTGCGGGTCTACCCGACCGTGCGCTCGACGACGGTCGTCGCCGACGTGGCGGACACGATCAAGCGGGTCCAGGACCAGACGGACGTGCGGCACGTCCTCGTCGACCTGATGTACCAGGCGGACGACGTGGACGGCCTGCTGGGACTCGTGGAGTGGATCCTCGACGCCACGCGGTAGCGGCCCGGGGGGGGGGGGGGGGGCGCACCCCCGGGGGCC
>NZ_JBHYHC010000051.1:0-15622 GCF_042738955.1 Umezawaea sp. NPDC059074 | reverse complement strand
GCGGGGGTGGCCGGCCGGCCGGTGTGTGCTGTGGTTGGGTCACCCCCGGCCCCGGGGGGGCGCGGGGCGGGGGGGGGGGCCCCCCCCCCCCCCCCCGGCCCAGGTCGTCCATGCCGTTCCACGCCGCGAGGCACCCGTAGGACAGGGCCGTGGCCAGCGGCCAGGCCACGACGCCCCACCAGGTCTCCAGCACCGGCGCGGTCATCACCGTGTCGCCGATGTTCAGCTGGCCGGCGACCGCGTAGTGGTCCCCCGCCAGCCCCAAGCCGGTCTTCTGCCCCAGGTACGCGGCCAGCGCCGACCCCAGGACGGCGGCGATCATGATCACCGGGCCGCGGCGCTCCCGGAACAGCCAGACCGCGATCCCGGTCAGCAGCCCCGCGCCGAGCCCCAGCAGCACGAAGATCATCAACGCGTCCAGCCGGTGGTAGCTCTCCCCGCCGACGGCGATCAACTGGCTCGCGTCCTGCACGACCTTGTTCTGCCCCGGAGCGATCCGGGACCAGACCCAGCCCAACGGCAGCGCGAACGCGGCGAGCGCGCCGAGGAGGCAGACGGCGGGCAGGAGGTCGCGCTTCACCACGACCCTCGGTCGGGGCGGGCTGAAGTCGAACACCCACTCGGGCAGGACTGGCGGGACGCGGACCGGGACGGCCCTGTCCTCCACCGGTTGTTCCGCCACCCGCGACCTCCTCGTAAGCACCAAGCTCGGGTGCGAGGTTACCGCGCCGACGTGATCTCGCCGTGACGACTGCACCGCGCCGACCACCCCGCCGGGGTGACCTGGACGACCATCCGGCGGGCGCACTCGGCGCAGTAGCGCGGCGGGTCGATCACGGTGAGGCGCTTGCGGCACGCCTCGTGATCCCCCGCCGCGTCCTCTTTCCCGCAGTAGGAGCAATACGCCACGTCGACCGTCACAGCGTCTGGCTGAGCGCCTTGATGGGCATGCTCAGCTCGTCCAGCATCTCCAGGTCCTGCACGGCCGGGCGGCCCAGGTTCGTCAGGTAGTTGCCGACGATGATCGCGTTGATCCCGCCGAGCATCCCCTGCTTCGCGCCCAGGTCGCCGAAGGTCAGCTCACGGCCGCCCGCGAAGCGCAGGATCGTGCGGGGCAGCGCCAGCCGGAACGCGGCCACGGCGCGCAGCGCGTCCGCGCCCTCCACCACCGGGTAGTTCTCGTACGGTGTGCCGGGGTTGGGGATGAGGAAGTTCAGCGGGACCTCGTCGGGCTCCAGCGACGCCAGCTGCACGGCGAACTCGGCGCGCTGGGCCAGCGTCTCGCCCATGCCGATGATGCCGCCGCAGCACACCTCCATGCCCGCGTCGCGGATCATCCGCAGCGTGTCCCAGCGCTCCTCCCACGAGTGCGTGGTGACCACGTTCGGGAAGTGCGAGCGGGCGGTCTCCAGGTTGTGGTTGTAGCGGTGCACGCCCATCGCCACCAGCTCGTCGACCTGCTCCTGCGTGAGCATGCCGAGGGAGCAGGCGATCTGGATGTCGTTGCCGTCGTCGCGGATGGCCTTGATGCCCTCGCGGACCTGGGACAGCAGGCGCTTGTCCGGGCCGCGCACGGCCGCGACGATGCAGAACTCGGTCGCGCCGGTGTCGGCGGTCTGCCGGGCGGCCTTCACCAGGCCGGGGATGTCCAGCCACGCCGAGCGGACCGGCGAGGGGAACTGGCCGGACTGCGAGCAGAAGTGGCAGTCCTCGGGGCAGCCGCCGGTCTTGAGGGACACGATGCCCTCGACCTCGACCTCGGGGCCGCACCAGCGCATCCGCACCTCGTGGGCGAGCGCGAGCAGGTCGGAGATCCGCTCGTCGGGGAGTTCGAGGACCTCCAGCACCTGGGCTTCGGTCAGGCCCTCACCGCGCTCGAGGACCTGTTCGCGCGCCACGTCCACGACGTCGGTGCTGCGGTCGACCTGCTCGGGTGCTGCGGTCACGGCTTCTCCTTCGGCAGACGGGCGTTCGAGCAAGTGTGCCGCACCTCGCTGATCGACAAGGCGCGTCGCTCGTCACACGTAGTGCGAGGCGAACGCCTCGGGGTCGAACGTGCCGCCGAACCACGGCGACAGCGCGCCGCGCGCGACCTCGAGGAAGTCGGCGGGGTGCAGGCCGGTCACGCCGTTGGGCAGCACGCCGAGCAGCGGCCCTCCCGCGGCTTCGGGCAGGTCGGTGAGGTTGCTGCGGGCCGCGAGGTCGGGCGCGGCGGGCCAGCGGCCGACGACGACGCCGAGCGACTCCAGGCCGCGGCGCAGGATCGCCTCGGCTGTCAGCGCGGTGGCGTTCAACGTGCCCAGGCCGGCCGCGGCGACGACGAGCACCGGGGCGTTGACCGCCCACGCCGCGTCGGCGATGGTCGTGCCCTTCTCGTCGAACCGCACCAGCAACCCGCCCGCGCCCTCGACCAGCACCAGGTCGTGGGTCTGGTCCAGCTCCGTCACGACCGCGGCGATCTCCGACGGCGAGAGCGTGGGTCTGCCCGCGCGTCTGGCCGCCGTCGCCGGGGCCAGCGGATCGGGGTACCTGACCAGCTCACGGGTGGTGATGGCCGGGCCGACGAGGCGCAGCACCTCGTCGATGTCACCCGGCTCGCCGGGCAGCAGCCCGGTCTGCGCGGGTTTGAGCACGGCGACCCGTCTGCCGTCGGCGGACGCGACCGCGGCCAGCGCGGCCGTCACGGCCGTCTTGCCGACCTCGGTATCCGTACCGGTGATCACGAGGACGCTCACGGGGAAACACCCTACGGCGAACCGGAGGGCGCTACCGGTTGGCGGTGTCCCCTTCGCCCGCCGTTGCCCGGATCGTTATCCCACCTTGGCGGCCGCCACGACGGCGGCGCAGATGGCCGCCACGTCGTCGTCCGTGCAGACGTACGGGGGCATCGTGTAGACGAGGTCGCGGAACGGCCGCAGCCACACGCCGTGCTCGACGGCGGCGGCCGTCGCGGCGGCCATGTCCACCTCGTGGTCGAGCTGCACGACCCCGATCGCCCCGAGCACCCGGACGTCGCCCGGCGCGTGCGCGAGCCCGGCCTTCAGGCCCGCCTCGATCCGCCGCACCTCGCCGCGCCAGTCCTGCGAGAGCAGGAGGTCGATCGACGCCGACGCCACGGCGGCGGCCAGCGGGTTCCCCATGAACGTGGGGCCGTGGGCCAGGATCGGCACCTCGCCGCGGCTGATGCCCTCCGCGACCCGCTCGGTGCACAGCGCGGCCGCCATCGTGAGGTAACCGCCGGTCAGGGCCTTGCCGACGCACATCACGTCCGGGCTGACGTTCGCGTGGTCGGCGGCGAACAGCTCGCCGGTGCGGCCGAAGCCGGTGGCGATCTCGTCGAACACCAGCAGCACGTCGTGGGCCAGCGTCAGCTCGCGCAGCACGTGCAGGTAGCGCGGGTCGTGGAAGCGCATCCCGCCCGCGCCCTGCACGACCGGCTCCACGATCACCGCGGCCAGCTCGTCGGCGTGCTCCTCGATCAGGTCGGCGAGGTGCTGCACGTACGCGGTGTCCATCTCGGCGGGCGGCGCGTCGGCGAACACCTGCACGGGCAGGACGCCCCGCCACAACGCGTGCATCCCGCCCTCCGGGTCGCACACGGACATCGGCGCGAACGTGTCGCCGTGGTAGCCGCCGCGCCAGGTCAGCAGCTTGCGCTTCTCGGGCTTGCCCTGCGAGTGCCAGTACTGGAGGCACATCTTCACCGCGACCTCGACCGACACCGAGCCGGAGTCGCAGAGGAACACGTGCCGGAGGGGCGCGGGGGTGATGTCGACGAGCTTCGCCGCGAGGCGGACGGCGGGCTCGTGCGTGAGCCCGCCGAACATCACGTGGCTCATCCGGCCGAGCTGGTCCCGCACCGCGTCGTCCAGCACGGGGTGGCGGTAGCCGTGCACCGCCGCCCACCACGACGACATGCCGTCGATCAGCTCACGGCCGTCGTCCAGCCGCAGCCGGACACCCTGAGCGGACTCGACGACGAGCGGCGCGCGGGTGCCCGGCATGGGGCCGTAGGGGTGCCAGACGTGGGCCTGGTCCAGTTTCAGCAGCTCATCGTGGTCCACGAGCCGTAAGGCTAACCGGGAACCGCTCCAGGCCGTGCAGCAGCGTGCTCTCCTTCCACCGCAGCGTTTCCGGCTCGGCCGCGAGTTCGAGGTCGAACCGGTCGAGCAGCGACCCGACCGCGATGGCCCCCTCCAGCCGGGCCAGCGGCGCGCCGAGGCAGAAGTGGACGCCGTGGCCGAACGCCACGTGCCCGCCGGTCGCGCGGGTGATGTCGAGCTTGTCCGGCTCCGGGAACTTCTCCGGGTCGCGGTTGGCGCTGAGCAGCGACACCAGCACGAGCTCGCCCGCCGGGATCGTCACGCCGCCCAGCTCGACCTCGACGGCGGTGTAGCGGAACGTGGCCAGGTTGATCGGCCCGTCCAGCCGGAGGAACTCCTCGATCGCGCTCGGCAGCAGCGACCGGTCGGCGCGCAGCGCGGCCAGCTGGTCGGGGTTGCGCAGCAGCCCCAGCACGCCGTTGCCGATCAGGTTGACCGTGGTCTCGTGGCCCGCCACCAGCAGCAGGAACGCCATCGAGATCAGCTCGGCCTCGTTGAGCCGGTCGTCGTCCTCGTTGGCGTGGATCAACGCCGAGAAGATGTCGTCGCCCGGCTTGTCCCGCTTGGCCTTGATCAGGCCGGACAGGAACCCGTACATCGACGCGCCCGCCTGGTTCAGCTCCTCCTGCGTGGAGTTGGACAGCAGCGTGCCCGACCAGACCCGGAACTCGTCGCGCTGGTCCAGCGGCACGTCCAGCAGCTCGCAGATCACCGTGATCGGCAGCGGGAACGCCAGCGCGTCCAGCAGGTCGACCTGGGACTTGCCCGCCATCTCGTCGAGCAGGCCGTCGGTGATCTCCTGGATGCGCGGCCGCAGCGCGTCCATGCGCCGGGCCGTGAACGCCTTGTTCACCAGCTTGCGCAGCCGGGTGTGGTCCGGCGGGTCCATGTTGAGCATGTGCGAGGCGAACGACTGGTCGAAGTCGCGGCGCGGCACGCCCGGCTGGAGGTGCTTGCCGAACAGGTCCTCGGCCTGCGAGAAGTTCTTGCTGAAGCGGTGGTCGGAGAGCGCGATCCGCGCCTCCTCGTGCCGCGTCACGACCCACACCTTCAGGCCGCGCGGCAGCACCAGCTCCGACACCGGTCCGACTTCCCGCAGCAGCGCGTGGACCGCGTGCGGGTCCTGCAAGTAGTCGTCCCCGAGTTTCTCGAGCCCGGCCTCCGTCGTCTGCATGACGGCCCCTCCCGTGGTTTGAGTGAACTGTGTTAACTGAACGTCCGAAGGTTCTTCCGCGTCCCTCGTTCGGCGGCTTGTCACTCTGATGGAGTAGTCACAACGGGATGAATCCGACAGAGCACCACTCCGAGTGGCTTCACGGCCCCAGCACCTCCCGTTGGAGGGCCGCCTGCTCCTCCGGCTCCCACCGCTCGTCCGGCACCGTCGCCTCGAACTCCTCGATGCCGAAGAGGTCGAACTGCCCGCCCGCCTCGGCCCGCTTCGCGGCGAGCACCGCGTCGACGGCGTCCGCGTGCACCAGGTGCAGGCCCTTGCGGGGGTGGCCGAGCGAGTCGAACGCGCCCGCCTTCACCAGCGCCTCGACGACCGGCTTCGCGCAGGCCGGGGCGTCGACCTTGCGCAGGTAGTCGAAGAAGTCGGCGAACCTCCCCCGTTCCTCCCGCGCCCGCACGATCGCCGCCACCACCTCCGGCTCCACGTGCCGCACCGCGCCGAGCCCGTACCGGACGGCCTCCCCCACCGCAGTGAACCCTCCGCGGGACTCGTTGACGTCCGGCGGCAGCAGCACGGCGTCCGCCGCTTTCACGGGGTCCGCGTCCAGCACGGCCGCCAGGAACTCGGCCGGGTGGTCGGCCGCCAACCGGGTGGTCCAGTCCGCCACCGAGTCACCGTCCGGCACGACCGCGGGCTTGCCGTTGAGCACCACGCCGCGCAGCGCGTCGTCGACGACCGCCAGCTCGGCCGACCCGACGACGTCCACCTCGACCAACCCCAGGGCGCGGCACGTGGCGAGGTCGAACTGGGTGACCACGGCCCCGTCGCCCGGCCGGGTCCAGAGCGGGACCTCGTCCCCCGCCACGACCACTGCGGCGGGCTCGACGCCGACGTCCCGCACCAGCCCCGCCAGCTCCGGGCGCGAGTCCTTGACCAGCGCGAACTCGGCCACCCGGCGCGCGCCCCACCGTTCCTCCAGGTGCCGCACGACCTCGTCCCGGCGGCGCTCGTCCACCTCGACCGCGAGGTCGAGCACGTCCGGGAACGCCGTCCCGCGCTCCACCGGGTCGACGTCCGCGACACCGAGGGCGTAGGCGACCAGCGACCCGCTCCCCACGCCGGGCCCGAGCCGCACGCCCGCGCCCGCCGACCACTCCACCAGGTCGGCCACCACCAGCAGCGCGGACGCCGAACCCCGGCGCAGCAGCGCGTCCACCTCGTGCTCGACGCGCGCCCCGTCCACCCCGCCGGGGAACCGCCGCCGCAGCCCGGCGCGCACCCGGTCGCGGAACAGCTCGTCGGACACCACCGGCGGCGCGGGCGCGAACATCCCGGTCGGGTCGACCTTCCCCGCCACCTCCAGGGTCGTGCGGCACCCCCGCCGCCACACGTCCGACGAGTCCAGGGCGTGCATCTCGCGCGCCGACCTCAGGTGGTGGCCGCTGCCCGCGAGTCGGACCAGCGACGGATCCCGCACGGTCTTCCCGCTCCGGAACGCCGCCAGCGCGTCGTGCGCCGCCGCGTCCTCCGGCCGCAGGTAGTGCACGTCGTTGGTCACCACGACCTCGACGTCCAGCGCCGCGGCGATCCGCACCAGCCCCTCGCGGACCCGCCGGTCGACGCCGTGGTCCACCAGTTCGACGTAGAAGTCCTCGTAGACGTCCCGCCAGAGCGCCGCCACCTCCAGCGCCTCGCGCTCCCGCCCGAGCCGCAACCGCGTCGACACCTCGCCGGACGCGCACCCGGTGGTCCCCATCAGGCCCTCGGCGTGCGCGGCGACCAGGTCCACGTCCACCCGCGGCCACCGGCCCGACCGGCCCTCGGCGAAGGCCGCGCTCGACACGGCCGCCAGGTTCCGCAGCCCCACGGCGTTCCGCGCCCACATGGTGTGGTGGGCGAACGGCCCCCGGTCCCGGTCGAACCGCGTCCCCGGAGCCACGTACGCCTCGTAGCCGATCACCGGCGTGATCCCGGCCGCGACGGCGAGCCGGTGGAACTCGGCCGCGCCGTGCAGGTTCCCGTGGTCGGTGACCGCGACCGCGGGCATCCCCAGCCGCACGCACCCGTCCACCAGGTCCGCCACCCGCACCGCGCCGTCCAGCACCGAGTAGGAGGTGTGCGCGTGGAGGTGGACGAACGGCTCCACGCCAGCACCTCCAGCACGCCGGGAGACCTCGACACTAACGCCGCGCCCACGCCCGCGCGCGGGGTGGCGGGCACACGGTGATCACCGGGGACAGGTAGCGTGCGAAGCGTGGTATCGCCTGATCCCGTTGACGCCCGCCTCCTCGCCATGATCGCGGAGATGGGCCGTGCGGCCGTGCACGAGGTGGCCGCGAGGCTGGGCATGGACCCCCGCGAGGCCGCGTCGAGGTTGATCACGCTCTCCGGCAGCGGCCTGCCCCTGCTGGTCGGCGTCGAGTGCGACCCGAACGGCATCCGCAAGGCCCTCGCGAACAGCATGGCGTGGGGCAACTACAACGGCCCGCCACCGATCGCGCAGCAGCAGCAACAGCGCCCGTACCCGCCGCCGTACCAGGCCCCGCCGAGCGTGCCGTTCCCGGCGCAGCAGCAGCCCGCGCCCCCGCCGCAGCAGACCTGGGGCCCGCCGCAGACGGCGGGCTGGGTGCGCGGCGACCAGCAGCCGATGTTCGGCGGCTCGAAGGGCGCGGTGGGCCAGCGCACCGGCAAGATCGGCACCTCGCTGGAGACCGAGGGCCTCGAAGGGGCCCACTTCTCCATCCAGCTCATCGAGGTCGTCGACCCGGCGGACTTCCTGTTCACCGCGGCGGGCTACAAGCTGGCCGACGGCGAACGCGCGGTCGTGGTGCACACGGAGCTGACCAACACCGGCTCGATCCCGTTCAACTCGCTGCCGGACATGTACCTGGTGCTGATGGCCCGCACCGGCGAGCCGGTCACCAAGGCCCCGGTCTCGCTGTCGTCCCGGCCGCCGCACAAGATCGGCGTCCAGCCGGGCGAGACCGCGGGCGGCCACACCGTCTACGTGCTGCCCGAGGACACGTCGATCACGGCGGTCCGGTGGAGCGCGAGACCGGAGATCGACCTCAACACCCTCGTCTGGACCATCGACGACTAGCCCTCCGCGCGGAGCTGCTCCAGCGCGTTGGCGAGGTCGGCCGGGTACTCGCTGGTGAACGACACCCACTGGCCGTCGGCCGGGTGGTGGAAGCCGAGCGTGCGGGCGTGCAGCCACTGCCGGGTGATGTGCAGGCGCTTGGCCAGCGTCGGGTCCGCGCCGTAGGTCAGGTCGCCGACGCACGGGTGGTGCAGCGCGGAGAAGTGCACGCGGATCTGGTGCGTTCGCCCGGTCTCCAGGTGCACGTCCAGCAGCGACGCGGCGCGGAACGCCTCGACCACCTCGTAGTGGGTGATGCTGGGCTTGCCGTTGGCCATGACAGCGAACTTGTAGTCGTGCTTGGGGTGCCGGTCGATGGGGGCGTCGATCGTGCCCTTGATCGGGTCCGGGTGGCCCTGCACCAGCGCGTGGTACAGCTTGTCGACGGTCCGTTCCTTGAACGCGTGCTTCAGCGCCGAGTAGGCGCTCTCGCTCTTGGCCACGACCATCACGCCGGTCGTGCCGACGTCCAGGCGGTGCACGACGCCCTGGCGCTCGGCCGCGCCGGAGGTGGCGACGTGGATGCCCGCGCCCGCGAGCCCGCCGACCACGGTGGGCCCGGTCCAGCCGGGGCTGGGGTGCACGGCCACGCCGACGGGCTTGTCGACCACGATGATGTCGTCGTCCTGGTAGAGCACGATCAGGCCCTCGACCGGCACGGCCTGCACCTGCACCGGCCGCGGCGGCTCGGGCAGGGTGACCTCCAGCGTGGACCCGGCCATCAGCCGGTCCGACTTCCCGGCGGGCTGGCCGTCCAGGACCACGTCACCGGACTCGGTCAACGCCGCCACGGCGGTCCGGGACAGGCCGAGCAGCTTCGCCAGTCCGGCGTCGACGCGCATTCCGTCGAGACCGTCCGGCACGGGCAGGGTGCGGTACCCGCTCATCGCTTTGCTTCCTTCTTCACGGCACGAGTGCCGTCGTAGTCGCGTTGCAGCAGCGCCATCGTCACGATGAGGACGCCGCCGACGCAGATTGCCGAGTCGGCGAGGTTGAACACCGGCCACACCCGGCCGTAGGGGTCGAACAACGACAGGAAGTCCACCACGTGGCCGCGCAGCGGGCCGGGGGCGCGGAAGATCCGGTCGCCCAGGTTGCCCAGCGCGCCGCCGAGCACCATGCCCAGCCCGACGGCCCACGGCGCGGACCGCAGCTTGCGCGCGATCCAGCCGATGAACCCGACCACGGCGAGCGCGATCAGGGCGAGCACGGCGGTCCAGCCCTCGGCCAGACCGAAGGCGGCGCCGCCGTTGCGGATCAGCGGCAGGTAGAGGACCCCGCCGAGCAGCTCGAGCGGCTCACGCCCTTCGAGCGCCGCCACCGCGGCGATCTTGCTGAAGACGTCCGCCGCGAGCACCACCACGGCCACCGAGGCGAGCAGCGCCACGCGCCGCCGAGGCAGCACAGCAGGCGTCGCGTCAACCTCGGAGGGGGTGGTCACCCCACCATTGTCCCAGCACCCGCTCAGGACAGGAACGGCGGGAGCGGGCGCTCGTCGTTTTCGGGCACCCAGCGGCCGTCGCGCTGCGCGTAGGTCCACTTCGGACCCTCCGAGACCAGCGTGCGCAACGCGGCGACCAGGCGGTCCACGTGGTCGACGGTGCTGCCCAGGCCGAGGCTCGCCCGCAGCGCGCGGTGCTCGTGCGCGCCGACCTCGTCCAGCAGCCGGGTCACGGCGACGTGCGCGCAGAACGCGCCGTCCCGCACGCCGATCCCGTACTCGGCGGACAGCGCGGCGGCGAGGTAGCCGGCGTCGTGGCCGCCGATCGTGAAGCTGACCACGCCCACGCGGTCGTGGTCGGACTCGAACAGGCTCAGTTCCCGCAGGCCGGGGATGGTGGCGAGGCCGGTGCGCAGCCGCTCCAGCAGCACGCGCTCGTGCTCGACGGTCTGCTCCCAGTGCCGTCCCAGCACGTCGCAGGCGACGGCCAGCGCGTGCACGCCGACGACGTTGGGCGACCCGGCCTCGTGCCGCTCCGGCACCGCCGACCACGCCACGCCGAGCCGGTCGCCGTGGTCGGTCACGAGCTTGGTCGCGCCGCCGCCGACCAGGTACGGCTCGGCGGCCTGCAACCAGTCCGAGCGGCCGACGAGGACACCCGCGCCGAAGGGCGCGTAGATCTTGTGGCCGGAGAACACCGCGTAGTCGACGTCCAGCGCCCGCAGGTCCACCGGGCGGTGCGGGGCGAGCTGCGCCGCGTCCAGCGCGATCCGCGCGCCGTGCCGCCGGGCGACCTTCGCCAGCTCGGCCACCGGCCACAGCTCGCCGGTCACGTTCGACGCGCCGGTCACCACGACCAGGCGGGGGCCGACGGGGCAGGACTCCAGCTCGCGGTCCAGCACGGCGACGGCGGCGGCAGCGGTCGACGGCGTGGCGATCCGGCGCACGTTCGGCCCGCGCCACGGCAGCAGCGCCGCGTGGTGCTCGGCGTCGAACAGCACGACGGAGGTGTGCCTGGGGAGGCTGCGCGCCAACAGGTTCAGCGCGTCCGTGGTGTTGCGGGTGAACACCACGGCCTCGGTCGAGCGGGCGTTGAGGAAGCGGCGGACGGACTCGCGGGCCTGCTCGTACACCCGCGTCGACACCTGCGAGGCGAACCCGGCCCCGCGGTGGACGCTCGCGTACCAGGGCAGCAGCTCGTCGACGGCGTCCCGCACCTGCTCCAGACAGGGCGCGCTGGCCGCGTGGTCGAGGTTCGCGTACTCCACCCGCTCACCGGTCACGAGCGGCACGCGCAGCGCGGAGCCGACGACACCGGGAACGGCGGGAGCGGAGCTGCGGGGGATGGCGATGGTCATGGTGACGGCCCTTCGGGTCCTGGGGACCCCGGCGAAGGGCCCGCGCTTGCCCGAACGCAGTCGCGCCGGGCCAGGTCTTCACCGTGGGCACCCCACCGCGGAGGAGGGTTGCCGGCCAGCTAGCACGGGCTTCGCGCTGGCACTCATGACCTTTCGCGGACAACGCTAGCGGACCGGTCGGCGGTCCGTCGACCCCCGCTCAGATGCTGGGAAGCGACGGCTTTCCGCCGTCCTCGCCCTTCCAGCGGGCGTACCGGCCCGCCTTGTCGATCGACCGCAGCCGCTTCTCGGCCGCGTCCCGCGCGGCCTCGGTGGACACCACGAGCAGCTGGTCGTCCACCTGGAGGCGGGTGGTCGGCTGGGGCGTGAAACCGTTGCCGCCACGGGCGATGAGGCTCACCACGGCCCCCGGCGGCAGGCGCAGTTCGGACAGGTACACGCCGTGCAGCTTCGACCCCGGCTGGATCCGCACCTGGAGCAGTTCCGCCCCCAGCTCGTCCAACGGCGCCGAGTCGACCTGCACCTCGTGCGCCTCCCCCGCCCGCACCAGGCCGAGCAGCTTCGCCAACGCGGGCAGCGTGCTGCCCTGCAACAGGGTCAGCACCACCACGAGCACGAACACCGCGTCCACGAGGTCCTGCGACCCCGGCACGCCCTGGATCACCGGGATGAGGGCGAACACGATCGGCACCGCGCCGCGCAGACCGGACCAGGAGATGAACACCTGCTCGCGCCACGGCACCTTGAACGGGATGGCCGCCAGCGCCACCGACAGCGGTCGGGCCAGCAGCACCAGCACCGCGCCCGCGACCAGGGCGGGCACCAGCGCGTGCAGCACCCTGCCGGGCGAGGCGAACAGCCCGAGCAGCACGAACAGCCCGATCTGCGCCAGCCAGCCGAGCCCCTCGGCGAACGACAGCGTGTCCGAGCGGTGGGGCAGCCGCGAGTTCCCCAGCACCAGCGCGGCCGTGTAGACGGCGAGGAAGCCGGACGCGTGCGCGATGTCCCCGGCGGCGTAGGCGACCACGCACACCGCGACCGTCGCCAACGGGTACAGGCCGGTGGCGGGCAGGGCCGCGCGGCGCAGCGCCCCCGCGCCCAGCCAGCCGAGCGCGACGCCGATCAGGCCACCGGCCAGCAGCTCGTAGACGAGCAGCAGCGGGGCCGTCCAGGTGATCGGATCGGGGGACGCCAGCAGCACGACGGCGATGTACACCGGGGCGTCGTTGATGCCGGACTCCAGCTCCAGCGCGCCGGTCAGCCGTTTGCTCACGCCGACCGCGCGCAGCACACTGAACACCGCCGCCGCGTCGGTCGACGACAGCACCGCGCCCCACAGCAGCGCCATCCGCCAGTCGAGCCCCAGCAGGAAGTGCAGTGCCGCGCCGGTGGCCGCGACGCTCACGCCGACGCCCACAGTCGACAGTGCGATCCCCAGCCCCAGCGCGGGTTTCACCGCGGACCACCGGGTGGTGAGACCGCCTTCGGCGAGGATCAGGACGAGCGCGACCGTGCCCAGCGAGCGGGTCAGGTCGGCGTCCTCGAAGTCGATGCCGAGCACGCTCTCGCCGAGCACCACGCCGATGCCGAGGTAGAGCAGCAGCGACGGCAGGCCGACCTTGGTCGACACCCGGACGGCGATCACCGACACCAGCAGGACGGCCGCGCCTATGCCGAGGATGGCCGTGATTCCCAACGCGACCTCCCGGATCATGCTCGACGGTGACGCCATTCTTCCCTGTCACCACCGAATTGGACTAATCAGACAGGTGACGCGGGGGCCGACCGGTGCGCAGCGTCACGGACGACCCGTCCGCCGAGGCACGAACCAGCCGAACGAACCTAGCGGGACGTATCCACGACGGTGCATGTTGATCGACGGGCCGCGCGCCACCCCTGTCCGGCGCCCGACCCGGTCCACCCATTCCCTGCATGGAGCTGACAACGTGAAGCTGCGAACAGTCCTCGGCCGGTCGATCCCGGTCCTGATGGTCACCAGCGCGCTCATCGGAGCCGGGCCCGCCACCGCGGCCCCCGCCGCGCTCGCGGCGCCGAACATCTCGGTCGCCGCCATCCAAGCCGACCTCACCAAGTTGCAGAGCATCGCGACCGCCAACGGCGGCAACCGCGCCCACGGCCGCCCCGGCCACAAGGCGTCCGTCGACTGGATCAAGGGGCGGCTGGACGCCGCGGGCTTCACCACCCGCGTGCAGACGTTCACCAGCAACGGGGCCACCGGCTACAACCTGATCGCCGACATGCCCGGCGGCGACCTCAACAACATCGTCATGACCGGCGGCCATCTCGACAGCGTCACCGCGGGCCCCGGCATCAACGACAACGGCACCGGCTCGTCGTCGATCCTGGAGGTCGCGCTGGCCGCGAAGGCGAGCGGCACGGCGTTCTCGAAGCACCTGCGCTTCGGCTGGTGGGGCGCTGAGGAACTCGGCCTGGTCGGGTCCACGTTCTACGTGAACTCGTTGTCCTCCACCGAGAAGTCGAAGATCAAGACGTACCTGAACTTCGACATGACCGGTTCCCCGAACCCCGGCTACTTCGTCTACGCGGGCGCCAGCCAGCCGTCCGGCTCGGTGGCCGTGCAGCAGACGCTGGTCAACTACTTCACCTCGATCGGCGTGCAGACCGAGCTGACCGAGGTCGGCGGGCGTTCCGACCACGCCGCGTTCGCCCGCGCGGGCATCGCCACCGGCGGCACGTTCTCCGGTGCCGAAGTGATCAAGACGGCGGCGCAGGCGGCGAAGTGGGGCGGCACCTCCGGCGTCGCCTTCGACCGCTGCTACCACCGCTCGTGCGACACCACGGCCAACATCAACGCGACGTCCCTCGACCGCCAGGCCGACGCCATCGCGCACACCGTCTGGGCACTGGCCTCCTAGCCCGTCCCGATGAACCGACCGGGGCGGGGTCCACGACCCCGCCCCGGCCACCACGGAGAAGTCCCTGCTTGCGCACCTCGAACACCCCGCCCCGGCGGCACTCAGCCGTGGGCGCTCAACGCGACCAGCGTGTCGTCCAGCAACGTCCGCCGCTCCCCCACGACGTGCGGCGTGGTGGCCCGCAACTGCGCCTGCCCCAGGTAGACCGAGTACGCCAGCACGGCCCGGCGACAGCTCGCCTCGACCGAGAACCCGAGCGCGCGGAACAGGTCCTCCAGGTACCGGATGCGCCCGTCGGTCACGCGCTTGAGGATCGGCGCGACGATCGGGTCGTCGGCGGCGGCCAACAACGCCGACTCGACCGCACACCCACCGGCGCACTCCACGAGCACCCGCCCGAAGATCAACCGCAGTCGAACGGCCGGATCGCTCTCGCCACCGACCAACTCCCGCATTTCCGCGAGGTGCTCCCGCTCCCAGCGTTCTACCGTCGCCAGCAGGAGCGCGTCGCGATTCGGGAAGTGCCAGTACGCGCTGCCCTTGGTGGCCCCGACCCGCGCGGCGAGGGGCTCGACCGCGACAGCGGCCACACCGCCCTCGGCCAGCGCCTGAAGCGCCGCACGGGTCCAGTCGTCCCGTGTCCGTCGTCTCCGCTCGGCCACAACTCCATACGCTACCGTATGGTCGGCTCCGCACGGCGCCGTTCGGATGGTGGTGGACGTTGATCGAGAACCCCGACACCCCGTGGGAAGACCTGACCGGGATCGACCGGCACGCGGCCTGCCTGACCGCCGCCCGCAAGGGCGACCGCAAGGCGTTGGACGCCCTGGTCTCCGACCTGACCCCCTTGATCTGGCACGTGGCCAGAGGAAACGGCCTGGACAGACAGGCAGCGGAAGACGTGGCGCAAAACGTGTGGCTGGGCTTCCTCCGCCACCTCCACCGCATGCGCGAACCACGGGCGCTGGTCGCCTGGCTGGTGGTAACCGCCCGCCGCGAATCCCGCCGAACCTGGCCAGAAGCAAAACGAATCTCGGCCGAGGAAACCGAGGACATGCCGTCGAACTTCGGTCTCCCTGAGGTGGAGGCGCTCAGGGACGAACGCGACCGCACCTTGTGGGCCGCCTTCGGCCGCCTGCCTCGGCGGTGCCAGGAACTCCTGAGGCTGACGGTGCTGGAGGGGCGGGCACAGTACGAAGCCGTGTCCCAGGCTTTGGTGATGCCGCGCGGGAGCATCGGGCCTACGCGGGGTCGATGCTTGAAGAACCTTCGGACGGAGTTGGAGCGGGGTTAGGGCTTCCTACGGCTGCGGCTTCCAGCTCAGGCCGGCTGGCGGCTCCGGCTTCCGGCCAGGCCAGTTGGCGACTCCGGCTCCCAGCTCGCCCAGTCGGCGACTACCGGTTCCAGCCTGCCCACTCGGCGGCTTCGACTTCCAGCGTGCTGTGTCCGATTTGATTTGGGGCCCCTAGATTTGCCCCTTGATCGGGCCAAAAGGCAGTGCCCCAAAGCCCTG
>NZ_JBHYHC010000050.1:32854-69002 GCF_042738955.1 Umezawaea sp. NPDC059074 | reverse complement strand
CCCTGTTCGCCTGCTTCCCCGCGCTGTCGCTGGCGGTGGGGAGCCGACCGGCGTGCTGGTCGCCGCCAAGGACCCGACCGACCTGCTCCCCGCGCACAACGCCGTCCGCGCGGTCGCCGCCGGGGCGACGGTGTCCGTGCTGGCGGACCGGCGGGACGACGTGCGGGACGTGGTGGACCTGCTGCTCGTGCTGGCCGCCGCGATGCTCGGCCTCACGCTGCTGATCGCCGTCGTGGGCGTCGGCACCACGGCCGCGCTGTCGGTCGCCGAACGCCGGAAGGAGGCAGGCGTGCTGCGCGCCCTGGGGTTCAGCCGGGCCGCGCTCGGCGCCACGACGGTCGCCGAGTCGGCGCTGTACGGCCTGATCGGCGGGGTGTTCGGCCTGGTCATCGGGGTGCCGCACGCGTGGCTGAGCGTGCTGGCGCTCGGCGTGGACACGCCCCTGACGGTGCCCGTGCCGCTGCTGGTCCTGATGGTCCTGCTGCTCGTCGCGCTCACCGCCGTGGCGGGTCTGCTGCCCGCCCGCAAGGCCGCGCGAGTAAGCCCGGTCACGGCCATGCGGGTCGAGTAGCGCATTCCCGATCGGGCCGATCGGGGCCGGATCTCCCACATCGTGAGAAGGGGTCCTTAGCCCTGCGAACTTGCCTATCGTGGCCGCCGTCCACCCACGGCAAGGCAGGTCAACGTTGTCAGAGAACGTCGGGGCTCCCACCCGGTCGGTCCGCGCGGCCGTGCGGGCCATGCTGCGCCGGGACCGCTGGGCGCTCGCGGGCGCGATCACGATCGCCGTCCTCGGGCTCGCCGCCGTGGCCGCGGACCTGCTCACGGCCATCAAGGGCCAGGACCCGTACAGCTACCGGACCGAGGCGCTCGACCCGCAGACCGGCGGTCCGGCGGGCGTGCTCGGCGGGGTGAGCGGCGCGCACTGGTTCGGCGTCGAACCGCTGACCGGGCGCGACCTGTTCGCCATCGTCGTGCACGGCGCGCGCACGTCGTTCCTCATCGGGTTGGCGGCCACGGTGGTCTCGGTGGTGCTGGGCGTGCTGGTCGGCGCGGGCGCCGGCTACCTCGGCGGCTGGGTCGACCGGGTCGTCACGTGGACCGCCGACGTGTTCCTCGGCTTCCCGTACCTGGTGTTCATGATCGCGCTCGGCGCGGTCGTGCCGAGCAGCGTGTCCCGGCCGCTGATGCTGATCGTGGTGATCGGGTTCTTCGGCTGGCCGTCGGTCGCCCGGATCGTGCGGGCGCAGGTGCTGACGCTGAAGAAGCGCAACTTCGTGTCCGCCGCCCGCATCCTCGGCGCGAGCCCGTGGCAGGTGTTCCGGGCCGAACTCCTGCCGAACCTGTGGGCGCCGATCATCGTCGTGGCGACGCTGTCCATCCCCGGCAAGATCGGCCTCGAAGCGGCGCTGTCGTTCCTCGGCGTCGGCATCCCGCCGCCCACCCCGAGCTGGGGCCGGGCGATCAGCACGGCCGTCGAGTGGGTGGCGACCGACCCGATGTTCCTGTTCTTCCCCGGCGGCGCGCTGTTCCTCGCGACCTGGGCGTTCACCGTCTTCGGCGACGGCCTGCGCGACGCGCTCGACCCCAAGACGGACGTGCGACGCTGATGCGCACCCTGAAGTTCGTCGCGGGACGGCTCGCGGGCACCCTGCTGGTGCTGCTGGTCGTCGTGTTCATCACCTACGTGGTCTTCTACCTCGTGCCGTCCGACCCGGCGCAGCTGTCCTGCGGCCGCCCGTGCACGGAGCAGAACTTGGCCTTGGCGCGGGAGTTCATGGGCCTGGACGACCCGGCGTGGCGGCAGTTCCTGGACTTCCTCGGCGGCATCGTCACCGGCCGCACGTTCGGCGTCGGCGCGACCTCGATCCACTGCGCCGCGCCGTGCTTCGGCTACTCGTTCCAGCAGAACGCCGACGTCGTCGTGCTGATCTCCGAACGCCTGCCGGTCACGTTCTCCCTCGGCGTCGGCGCGGCCGTCCTCTGGCTCGTCACGGGCGTCGGCGCGGGCGTGTTCTCCGCGCTGCGCCGCGGCACGGCGTGGGACCGGATCACCCTCGCGGGCTCGGTCGCCGGCGTGTCCGCGCCGGTGTACCTGGTGGGGCTGCTGGGGATCCTGGTGCTCGGGTTCACCCTCGACGTGGTGCCGGTCGGCGGCTACGTGCCGTTCGCCGAGAGCCCGGTCGACTGGGCGTGGCACCTCGTGCTGCCGTGGCTGGTGCTGGCGTTCTCGCACGCCGCGGTGTACCTCCGGCTCACCCGGTCGCAGATGTTGGAGACGCTGGGGGAGGACTACATCCGCACGGCCCGCGCGAACGGCCTGCGCGAGTCGACGGTCGTCGGCAAGCACGCGCTGCGCAACGTGCTGCTGCCGATCGTCACGGTGTTCGGCCTCGACCTCGGCGCGCTGCTCGGCGGCGCGGTCATCACCGAGCGGGTGTTCAGCCTGCCGGGCCTCGGCGGGCTGCTGATCGACGCGGTCAACCAGCGCGACCTGCCGCTGCTGCTGGGCTGCACGCTGTTCGCCGCGTTCCTGATCGTCCTGGCGAACGTCCTGGTCGACCTCTGCTACGGCGTGCTCGACCCACGAGCCCGTCTCACCTGAAATCCCTGCGGGAGAAGAGAAGATGGCGAAGCAAGTGCGGAAGTTGATCCCGGTGGCGGCGGCGGTTGTGCTGCTCGCCGCCTGCGGGGCGAACGACCCGAAGACGACCGGCGCGCAGACCGCGAAGGCCGAGCGGGGTGGCACGCTGCGCATCCTCAACGAGGGCCAGACGGTCAACTACGACCCGGCCAAGAGCGGCAGCCTGCCGATCACCTCGCTCGGGTACGTGCACCGCAGGCTCACCGGCTGGCTCAACGCCGAGGGCAAGGAGGCCTCCGTGGTCCCGGACCTCGGTGACGTCGGCAAGTCCTCCGAGGGCGGCAAGACCTGGACGTTCACCCTCAAGGACGGGCAGAAGTTCAGCGACGGCACGCCCATCCGGTCCAAGGACGTCAAGTGGGGCGTCGAGCGCACGTACGCGCCCGCCTTCTCCGGCGGTCTGGGCTACCACAAGCAGCTCCTCGTCGGCGGCGCGGACTACCGCGGGCCGTTCGAGGGCAAGAGCCTCGACTCCATCGAGACGCCGGACGACAAGACCATCGTCTTCCACCTGAACCGCCCGTACGGCGACTGGCCGTGGATCGCCAGCACCCCGGCGTTCGCGCCGGTGCCCGAGGGCAAGGGCTCCGAGCCGGACTACGGCGAGCACCCGGTCGCGTCCGGCCCCTACCAGGTCGCCGAGTACCAGCGCGGCGTGAAGGTCCGGCTGACCCGCAACGCCAACTGGGACAAGGGTTCCGACGACATCCGCGGCGGACTCCCGGACGAGGTCGTGTTCCAGCTCGGCCAGGACGCGTCCGTCGTGTCGCAGCGGCTCATCGCCGACAGCGGCGACGACAAGGAGGCGTTCGGCTCCTCGTTCGCCTCGCCCGCCCAGCTGGCCACGTTGCAGGGCAACGCCTCCGCGAAGAGCAGGCTCGTCACGTCGAAGTCCGGCGCGCTCGCCTACCTCGCGATCAACACGCAGAAGATCACGAACCCCAAGGTGCGCCAGGCGTTCCAGTACGCCGTGGACAAGACCTCGTACCAGATCGCGTCGGCGGGCAGCGCCCAGCTCGCGGGCGACGCGGCGACCACGCTGATCACCCAGGGCATCGCGGGCCGCGAGCAGTTCGACCTCTACCCGACGCAGCCCTCCGGCGACCCGGAGAAGGCCAAGCAGCTCCTCGCCGAGGGCGGGTTCCCCAACGGGCTGGAGAACCTGGACTTCGTCGTCGCCAAGAGCAACGACTACCCGACCAAGGCGCAGGCGATCCAGGCGGCGTTGGCCAAGGCGAACATCAAGGTGAACATCCGCGTGCTGGACACCGACGCGTACGAGGCCGAGACCAACCAGGCCAAGGACGCTGCCTACGACCTCACGCTCAGCTCGTGGCAGCCGGACTTCCCCAGCGCCAACGCCAACATCCAGCCCTTGTTCGCGTCCTCGGAGATCGGTGGCGGCGGGTACAACATCTCCCGCTACAACAACCCGGACGTGGACAAGCTGATCGAGGCCGCGCAGAGCGAGGTCGACCCGGCCGCCGCCGCCAAGAAGTGGGCCGAGCTGGACAAGAAGATCCTCGCCGACTCGCCGGTCGTGCCGCTGATCTACACGCGGAACTCGTTCCTGCACGGCTCGAAGGTGGCGAACTTCTTCATCGCCGACTTCCCGTCGTACCCGAACTACCTCCAGGCCGGTATCGCCAAGTGACGTCGCCACTCCTGCGCCTGGAGGACGTCTCCGTGGCGTTCGACGCCCCCGCCGCCAGCGAGGTCAGCTACTCGCTGGCGGCGGGGGAGGTGCTAGCCGTCGTCGGCGAGTCGGGCTCCGGCAAGACGGTGACCGCGATGTCGCTGCTGGGCCTGCTGCCCGGCACGGCCACGGTCACCGGCCGGGCCCTGCTCGGCGGGCGCGACCTGTTCACGCTGTCCGCCAACGACCTGCGGGCCGTGCGCGGCGGCGAGGTCGGCATGGTGTTCCAGGAGCCGATGACCGCGCTCAACCCGGTGTTCCGGATCGGCGACCAGCTCGCCGAGGTCGTCCGGGCGCACGGGAACCGCACCGCGGCACAGGCGAGGGAGCGCACGGCGGAGTTGCTGTCGCTGGTGGGACTGCCCGCGACGGCCCGCCGGAAGTACCCGCACGAGCTGTCCGGCGGCCAGTTGCAGCGGGTGGTGATCGCGATGGCGGTGGCGAACGAGCCGTCGCTGCTGATCGCCGACGAGCCGACGACCGCGCTCGACGTGACCGTGCAGGCGGAGATCCTGGAGCTGCTGCGGGACCTGCGCGGGCGGCTCGACGCGGCGATCCTGCTGATCACCCACGACATGGGCGTGGTGGCGGACCTGGCCGACCAGGTCGTTGTCATGCACGACGGCCGCGTGGTCGAACAGGGGACCGTGGCGGAGGTTTTCTCGACCCCGCGACAGGAGTACACGCGCGAACTGCTGGCGTCGGTGATCTCGTTGAGCACCCCGCCGCCCGCCGACCTGCCCGAGGCCGTCGAGGTCTCGCCCGGCGTGGTGGCGCGGGGTACGCACGTGGCCGTCACGACCTCGCGCTCCGCGCCGGACGAGCCCGGCGACGACCCGGTGCTCGTGCTGCGCGACCTTTCCGTGTCCTACGGCCGTTTCCGGGCGGTCGACGGCGTCGGCCTGCACGTCGGTCGTGGTGAAGTCCTCGGCCTGGTGGGGGAGTCGGGGTCGGGCAAGAGCAGCATCGCGGGCGCGGTCACCGGGTTGACCGCGGCGAGCGGCGGCGTGGTCAGCCTGGCCGGGCACGACCTCGCGCGGCTGCGCGGCAAGGCGCTCAAGCAGGCCCGCGGCCGGATCGGGATGGTGTTCCAGGACCCGGCGTCCTCGCTGAACCCCCGCGCCACGATCGCCCGCAGCGTCGCGTCCCCGTTGCTGCTGCACGGTTCCCTGCGCGGGGCCGCGCTGACCGCGAAGGTCGACGAGCTGCTCGACGCCGTCCAGCTGTCGCCCTCGCTGCGCGAGCGGTACCCGCACGAGCTGTCCGGCGGCCAGCGGCAGCGGGTCGGCATCGCGCGGGCCATCGCGCTGGACCCGGACCTGCTCATCGCCGATGAGCCGACCAGCGCGCTCGACGTGTCGGTGCAGGCCCGCGTGCTGGAGCTGTTCCGGACGTTGCAGACCGAGCTGCGGTTCGCCTGCCTGTTCATCAGCCACGACCTCGCCGTGGTCGAGCGGCTCGCGGACCGGGTCGCGGTGCTGCACCAAGGGCGGGTCGTCGAGACCGGGCCCGCGGCCGACGTGCTCACCGAGCCGCTGCACCCGTACACGCGGCGGCTGCTGGCGGCGGCCCCGGTCGCGGACCCCGCTCGGCAGCGTGAGCGGCGGGCGAGCTGGCTCGCGCTCGGGCACTCGGAGTAATGATCGGCGTCACCTGGTCGTGTAGTCGGTCGAACCCGAGTGGCCAATTGTCGTAGTGGGGCGCAGGGGGTTGCCTTGGGTGCCATGGCGAGCGAGTTCCAGAGACGCAAGGTCGCGGTCGTGTTCGGGGCGATGGACACCGACGGCGACGGGTACCTGACCGAGTCCGACTTCACCGAGCTGACCATGAGGTGGACCGAGCTGCGCCGGGCCGCGCCCGGCACGCGCGACCACGCCCGGCTGTCGGCGATCATGATGGGCTGGTGGCACACCCTGCTCGCCGTGTCCGACCAGGACCGCGACGGCAAGGTGACGCCCGAGGAGGTGCTGATCGTCGTGGACCGGCTGCCCGCGATGCTGGACGTCGTCACGGACACCGCGCGGGCCATGTTCGAGGCCATCGACGAGAACGCCGACAACGAGATCACCGCGGGCGAGTACCGCCAGCTCATCGAGGCGTGGACCGGCCGCAAGGCCGACACCGACGACGTGTTCGCCCGCCTCGACCGAGACGGCGACGGCCGCCTCACCCAGGAGGAGTTCACCCTCCTGTGGGCCGAGTTCTGGGCGGGCGACGACCCCGAGGCCCCCGGCACGTGGGTCTTCGGCGACTTCGAACTACCCGCCCTGTCCGACCACCGCTGAGCAGGGCTTCCTGGTTCGGGCTGGGCGAGGTGCCCTGTCCGAACCACCGCTGAGCGGACTCCCCTCCTGGTTCGGGGGTCAGGTGGGGGTGGTGAGGCGCAGCGCCAGCGCCGGGCACGCGGCGGCGGCCCGGCGAGCCTCGGCGATCAGGTGACCGGGCAACGGCCCGAGCAGCGGATAACCCCATTCGTCCAGGTCCACGACTTCCGGCAGCAGTTCGGCGCACAGCCCGTGCGCCCGGCAGGCGATGGGGTCGACGCGCAACGCGGTCACGCGATCCTCCTCGACGAGTCGACGCAGCCCGCACCGGCGGCGTGGGCGGCGACATCGGCGGCGAACACGTCCAACGCACTGGCGGCCATCCGAACCGCACCATCCGGATGCGCGCACGCCCCACGCCCGGTGACGACCGGCAACCTCCGCCGGAGCCGCTGCAACGCCTGCCCCGGCACCCCCGCGGCCAACTCGGCAAAATCCGCCGCGATAGCCGGAAGCCCGAACATGCAGGGCCCGCACTGCCGCGCCGACGCAGAGGCCAGGTAGCCGAGGATCCGCGCGGTGTCCTCCACCCCACAGCCCTGCGGAGTCCGGAACACCGCGACCCCAGGCGCTTCGGCCACGGTCACGTCACCCGTTCGCGCGCCCGACAACCACACCCCGCCGTACCCACCCGCGAGCACCGGCCCGGCCACCAGATCGGCTACCCGAGTAGTCACGGGCACCTCGTACACCCCACTCGGCGTCGTCACCAGGGTCGTCTCCCCGTCCCGGAACGCCGCAGCCCCGATCCGCGCCACAACAGCCAACTGCGCCAACGTCTCCACGTTGTCCACCAGCATCCCGCGCTCGGTGGGCCGAGGCGGCGTCACAGTCGGTTTCGCCTGCCCACCACCGAGAAAACTCACCAACGCCGACTCCTCACTGGCCACATACCGCCGAGGCACCTCGACCACCCGAATGCCCACAGCGTCCGGCCGCTCCAACGCCCGCAACACGGACCCCAACACCGGACTGCCCTCATGCAGGCACAACACGGCCTCACGAGCGCCGATCGCGTGACACGCCAACAAAATCCCGTCAACCACAAGATGCGGAGCCCGCCCCAACAACACCTCGTCCTTGCGACTGTCAGGCTCACCCTCACACCCGTTGGCGACAACCGTCCTCTTACGCCCCACAACAGCCTGAAGCTTGCGCCCGGTCGGAAAACCCCCACCCCCACGACCACGCAACCCGGACGCCACCACCTCCGCGACCAGCACCCCAGGAGCCGGGAAGACCAACGGCACCACCGACCCACCGTCCAACACCCTCATCGCACACCCACCCGCGCCACCGTGTCCGGATGCGTCCGCCGAGCCCGCCACACCAACGCGCCCAACACCGCCGCGAGGCACACCGCGTCCACCACCCACACCCACCACAGATCAGTACCCATCCCCAGCCCGTGCACGAGCGCGACCGGCCAACACGCGTAAGCCAGCCAATGCACCGCCCGCCACACCTCCGGCCGAATCCGAGCCCGCAGCAAACTGGTCACCACGAGAGCCACCAGCACATCCACCGCGACCGCACCCAACCCGAGCCAGAACGGCTGGTACCCGGCCACAAACGGCACCACCACGTCAATCCACCCGATCGACACATACCCGTCCACGACCGCAGTGACGATGTGCACCGCGAGAAACACCACCGTCAACAACGACAGGTTCCGGTGCAACAACGCGATCGTGAACCGAGGCCAAGCGACCGTCGCGTGCCGACCACTGGTGAGCAACCCCAACACGAACGTCCCGGTGAGCAACACCAACGCCAACAACCCACCGGCCCGACTGGCGAACCACAACGACTCCCCCATCACGCCACCAACCGAACCCGCTCAGCGGGCCACCCACCAACCACAACCACCTCACCGGAGGCAGACACCAACCGCGCGGGCAACCCCCGAACCGCCAACCACTCCGGAGCCCCACGCCCCAACACAATTGAGGCCGTGGCAGCAGTATTGGCATCCACACAGTTGGCGGCAGCAACCGTCACAGTCCGCCACACCACCTCAGCGGCAAGCCCAGTACGCGGATCCACAATGTGGTGCTGCGCAACACCATCCCGCACCCACGCCCGCTGCGTAGTACTGGACGTAGCCAACCCACCACGCCGCACAGAGACAACCACCTCCGGCCGCGCAACAGCCGTCCGATGGTCATCCCCGATCGCGACCCGCCACCCATCCTCGGGCACCCGCCCAGCCACAGCCACATCACCACCAAGCGACACCAACACCCCGCAGTCGAGCATCGCCGCAATGGCCCGAGCCGCACGATCAGCAGCCAAAGCCTTGGCGGTAGCACCCAGATCCAACTCGACACCGTGCGGCAGCAACACATCCCCACGCTCAAGATCAAGCGACACCCAATGCCACCCAGGAACCCGCTGCGGCACCAACGGCCCATCCACGATCGAACCAAAATCCCGGTCGTACCCGAGCGCCCGCACAGCAGCACCAACGGTCGGATCCACCAACCCATCGGTCAACCGAGCAGCCCGCAACGCCACAGCCAACGCCGAAGCAAGCACCGGCCCAACAGCCACAGCCCGCCCAGCGTTCCAGTGCAACCGGGACACCTCGGAGTCTTCCCGAAACCGACTACAGGCCCGATCCACATCATCAAGCACAACCCGCAACACCCGCTCGGCCTCACCAGCCCGCTCAGTAACAGCAAGCACAGCCGTAGTGCCCCACACAGGAAACTCCACGACGTCCATCAAGACCCACCGGACCCAACATGCCCACGACCGGACCCCTGCTGCGGCACAGAATCCGGCGCCTGCAACGAATCCCCGGAACTATCCCCAGCCCCGGTGGAGGTACTAGCCGAGGTGTCGGACGACTGCACCCCCGCCGCACCCGTCGCAAACACCACCCCGAACAGAGCAGCAAGCACAGCGGAACCAGCGGCAACCCACGCGGTCACCCACCCGACCCGCCGCTTCCCGTCCTCCCGACGGCCAATCCTGACTTGGGTGTCGCTCATCCGGACGTTCCTCTCCTAGTCCCCACCGATACTCAGCGGGATTCCTAAGAGAGAGCTGTGCGTCCCTTGTGAACGCCCAAAGCAGGCACCAAGACGGACACACGCAACCCAGGCGACACCAAACGGACGCACGCAACTCGGGCAGCACCCAGACTGAGGGCCTCACCCCGATCCTGAGCGCCCTTCGTGCTCTTCCGTCTTTGTCAAGGCGTCTTTCCAGCCTTGACAAAGACGGAAGAGCATCGAAATAATTGCGCGATCGGGGTGAAGCCCTACCCCCGCGACCTACCTCAAACGGTCAAGCACACACCGCATCAGCCGGAATGTCCCCGTACTCGTTCCCCACCAGGTACACCGCGCTGACGTACTTGTTCACCCCGTCCCCACGCTCCAACTTCACCCACCGATCGTTGGTGATCCCGAAGTCGGTGATCTCCTCCCCGTGCACCCAGCACGAGGCGGTGTTGGTCTTCCCAGCCGCCATCAACGGAAACTCCGCGTCCACACCACAAGACGTAGCCGCGCACGACCGCACATTCGCGTCATGCCACGTGGTCACCCGGTAGAACCAACTCTTCGCAGCCACCTCGCCCGAGGGCGCGGCCACAGCAACAGCCCCACCACCCAACAACCCGGCCACGACAAGCCCCAAGGCCAAGACGATCCTCACGAGCAACTCCTCACCGGCGAGCCCAAGCCCGCCCCCAGTAGACCGACGGTGCCGATCTCCAAGGGGCACGCCCCAGCGCCCCAGCAGGTTGCCCCGAAAAGCCTCGGAAACGACCGGATGCCGCACCCCACGGGAGGGGTGCGGCATCCGGGTGACGTGCTACCGACCTGCCCTGTCGGTCCACATCAATCGCAGCGCGACGCACAGGCCGATGAGCATCAGCACGCCGGTCGCGCCGAAAGCCGTCACGATCACCGCGGCCAGCCCGCCAAAGCCGGCCAGGAGGGCGACCGCCTGCGGACGAACGCGGCGACGCGTCCGGACCACTGGCCGCGTTTCGACGCGCGGCTCGGGTATCCGGACGGCCGCACGAGCGGGCAGCGTGGCGACGGTTTCGAAGGTCGACACGCCGTGGTCGTGCAGGGTGATGGTTCTCCGCACAGGTCGCTCGCGGTTGTCGGGTAATTCGCTCGACAACGGTGCCCGATCGATCATGGCGGCAATACTGCACCACCTCGTCCGGCCAAATCCATCCGAAATCGGGGTTTGTCGACGAGCGGTTGTCGAATCGAGCCAAGCGGCCCAATGCTGTTAAGACGGAATAGTGCCCGCGCAGAATAACCGCAGGTCACGACCCTGTCGCACGTGCAAAATGCACGTGCATCGGTGTGTGCATCGGGCCGTGCCGAAGTATCCGGCATTTGTCGGTGCAACAATTGCCCGGAATGGGACACCGCTCACACGGGCATAACGCCGACGACCACGGTCGCACCCAGTTCCTCCGACGCCACCACCCGCGCCACCATCCCGGCACCGGTGACAGCGGCCGCCGTGAGCACCGCCTGCCCCGCACTCGTCTCGATGAGCAGGCACCCACCAGGCCCAAGCCACCGAGGCGCCTCGGCCGCGACCCGACGCTGGACCGCCAGCCCATCCCCGCCACCGTCCAGCGCCACCAACGGCTCGTGGTCACGCGCCTCCGGCGGCATCATCGCGATGGCCTCGGTCGGCACGTAAGGCGCGTTGACGACGAGCACGTCGACCCGCCCGCGCAGCCGCTCCGGCAGCGGCGCGTAGAGGTCCCCCTCGTACACCCGGTCACCGGGGAGGTTGCGACGCGCGCAGCGCACCGCCGCCGGGTCGACGTCGGCGGCGTGCAGGTCGATCCCCTCGACGAGGGTCGCCAGCACCGCCCCGACCGCGCCGGACCCGCAGCACAGGTCGACCACGACCGCGCCGGGACGGGCGAGCGCGGCGGCCTGGTCGACCAGGAACGCGGTCCGCTGCCGGGGGACGAACACGCCGGGGTCGACCAGGATCCGCAGGCCGTGGAACTCGGCCCAGCCGAGCACCTGCTCCAGCGGCAGGCCGTCGACGCGGCGGTCGACCATCGCGGCCAGTTCGGCGGGCGAACCGGCCGCCTCGACGAGCAGCCGGGCCTCGTCCTCGGCGAAGACGCAGCCGACGGCGCGCAGCCTGGACACGATGGCGGGAAGGGTGAGGAGCATGGGGGAGGAGCCTTTCGGGGGAGCCGAAGGGGCGCTCTCCCGCGTCAGCGGACCACGCGGTGGGAGAGCACCCGACCTGGACGAGCGGTCATGGGGTCCCACCTCCTCGGTCGACGGCCGAACGAGGAGGAAGCTACACGACGATCGCGTGCACCGAGGCCGGGGCCGGGCCGCCCGTGCGCCGGTAGGCGTCCCACGCCAGCGCGAGCCGCGCCACGGCGTCGTCGATCTCCTCGGCCGGCGCGGTGAACGGGATCCGCAGCCGGTCGGCGCTCCCGCCCGCCGGGTCCAGCGCCGCGCCGGGCAGCACGGCCACGCCGTGGCGCAGCGCGACCTGGGCGAACGCCGACGCGTCCCCGCGCGGCAGCCGGACCCACAGGCACTGGCCGCCGTCGGCGCGCTCGAAGTCCCACTCCGGCACGGAGTCCGCGAGCCCGGCGCACAGGTGGTCGTGCCTGCGCCGCAGCTCCGCGCCCCGCCGCCGCACCAGGTCGTCGAGCCGGGGGAGCAGTTCCACCACGGCGAGCTGTTCGAGCACGGCGCTGCCCAGGTCGTGGATCGCCTTGAGCCGGGCCAGTTGCGCGATCTCGCCCTCGGACGCGCGCACCCAGCCGGTGCGCAACCCGCCCCACACCGCCTTGGTGACCGACCCGACCGTGAGCGCGGGCCCGAACGCCGCCAGCCCCGGAGCGGTCGACCCGTCGAACGACAGGCCCGCGAGCACCTCGTCGTCGATCAGCGGCACCCCGTGCGCGGCGGCGACCTCCACCAGCCGCCGCCGGGTGAGCGCGGACAGCGTCGTGCCGGTCGGGTTGTGGTTGCTGGGGTTGAGGTAGGCGATCCGCGGCCGGTCGGCCAGCGCGCGCGTCCACGCCGTCACGTCGTCGCCCGGCACCGGTTTGACCACGGCGGCGGCGTCGCGGAACAGCTCCAGCGCGCCGGGGTAGGTCGGGCCCTGCACCAGCACGACGTCACCAGGGCCGACGAACAGCCGGGTGAGCAGGGCGAGCGCCTGCTGCCCGCCCGTGGTCACCAGGATCTGCTCCGGCGTCGTCGGGACCCCGCGCGCGGTGTACCGCTCGGCGAGCGCGGACCGCAGCGCCGGGTGCCCCGTGGGGTGGTAGCCGATGTCGCCGCTGTCCGGGCCCGGCAACCGGGTCAGCGCCCGGCAGAACGCCTCGGCCAGCTCCGGCGGCGGGCCGTGCGGGGCGGTGCAGGCCAACGAGATCACGCCCGCGACCGGCTCCAGGTAGTTGACGAACATCGGGTTCGCCAGCGGCAGCGCGCCCGGCCACGAGCCGGACAGCACGGCGGGCGCGACCCACGTGCCGCGGCCCTGGTGGCGTTCGAGCTTGTGCTCCTGGCGCAGCCGGTCGTACGCGGCGACGACGGTCGTGCGGCCGACGGCCAGCCGGTCCGCGAGCACGCGGTCCGGGGGCAGGGCGGCCCGCGGCGGGAGCTGGCCGGAGTCGATCAGCTCGCGCAGGCGTTCGGCGAGCAGCAGGTACAGCGGGCCCCGGCTGACCGACCACCGGCCCAGTTGCGCGACCAGCCGGTCGACCGGCCACGGGATTGGCTCCATCACCAAACCAATCTAGCCGGAATTGGCGCTGTCCGGACCCGGCCGCGGCCCGAAGGCTGAGGTCATGCGCCCGTTCACCCGTGCCGTCCACGTCCCCGTCCCGCCGCTGCCGAACTCCCGACCGATCAGCGTGCCGATCTACCAGGCGTCCAACTTCGCGTTCGACGACCCCGACGCGCTCGCCGAGGCGCTGGGAGCGCCGGACAACGGCTTCGTCTACACCAGGTACGCCAACCCGACCGTGCGGGCGCTGGAGGACCAGCTGGCCCGGCTGGAAGGGGGCGTGGCGGCGGTGTGCACCGCCTCGGGCACCGGCGCGATCAGCGGGGTGCTGCTGGCGACGCTGCGCTCCGGCGACCACGTGCTCGCGCAGAACTGCCTGTACGGCGGCACGTACGCGATGCTCAACGACCTGTCGGCCCGCTTCGGCGTCGAGGTCACCTACCTGGAGGGCGACGACCCCGCTGAGGTCGCCGCGGCCGTCCGCCCGACCACGCGGCTGCTCTACCTGGAGACCATCGCCAACCCGGTGACCAAGGTCGTGGACCTGCCCGCGTTCCTCGCGGCGGGCAAGGCCGCGGGGCTGCTCACGGTGGTGGACAACACCTTCGCGACGCCGCTGCTGTGCAGGCCGATCGAGCACGGCGCGGACGTGGTCGTGCACTCGGCCACCAAGTACCTCGGCGGGCACTCGGACGTGACCGGCGGCGCGCTGGTGTTCGCCGATGACGCGCGCTACCGCCAGGTGTGGCACCACGTGATGGAACTCGGGGCCACGGCGGACCCGTTCGCCGCCTGGCTGACGATCCGCGGCGTCCAGACGTTGCCGCTGCGGATGCGCCAGCACTGCGCCAACGCCGCCGTGCTCGCCGACCGGCTGGCGGAGCACCCGGCCGTGGCGTCGGTGCGCTGGCCGGGCCGCGCCGACCACCCCGACCACGGGGTGGCGCGCGGGCACCTGTCGGACTTCGGCGGGATGCTGGTGTTCGACCTCGTCGGCGGCCGCGAGGCGGGCCGGGCCCTCACGAAGGGCGTGCGGCTGGCGAAGCTGGCGGCGTCGCTCGGCGGCGTGGAGACCACGCTGGTGCACCCGGCCAGTTCGACCCACCGCCAGATGGACGCCGACGCCCTGCTCGCGGCGGGCATCGGGGAGGGCACCGTGCGCCTCTCCGCGGGCATCGAGGACGTGGAAGACGTGTGGGAGGACCTGGACCAGGCCCTCCCCTTGTGACGGCTACCCGGCCACCCGGACCAGCGCGTCCTCCAGGGACGCGCTGCGCGGGAGGAAGTCCTCCAGGTCGGACAGGGTCAGCACCCTGACCACGGCGGGTGACGGGACCAGGTGCGGCCTGCCGCCCTGGCCCCGCGCCAGCAGCAGGCACGCGAGGCCCGCGGAGGCGAAGAACGTCACCCCGCTCAGATCGATGACCAGCGGTTCCGGTCGGTCCGCCGCTCCGATGAGGCGGAACTCCAATTCGGGTGCGGTGTCGAGGTCGACCTCTCCCACGACTGTCACGACCGTGGCTCCTGCGACCTGCCGCACGCGGACGGAAAAATCCTCGTCTGTCGCTCTCTGCACCCAGTCCAGGGTAACCACGCGGGCCGCCGCCCGCATGCCCCGACCAGGTACTCGACCGTCACGCACCGGGTTCGACCAGGGGCCTTGACGTGCGCGGACACCCGGTGGGCCGGTGGGTCGGCACCGGTTCCGGGGTAGCGTTCCCCACACCATGACGACCCCCATCGAGCAGTGGCTCGCCGTGCGAGCGCACCTCACCCAGCACCGCCACGCCCTCGCCGTGCGGGCCGCCGACGAGTACCCGGAGACCCCCACGGTGGCGGGCACGCCGCTGCTCACGGACCCGCGGTGGATGCCCTCCGCGCCGGTGCCGCTGGCCGACATCGCGCTGCGCCACCACCCGGACCGCGCGTTCCGCGGCGTGGACGGCACGGTCGGCTTGGTGCTGCCCCCCGGAGCGGCGACCTACTCGGCGGCGATGGCGGCGCACGCGTCACCCTCCGTGTTCACCAACCGGACCACCTACCGGTTGCTGGCCGTCGACCTGGCCGTGCCGCGCCTCGACTTCGGCGACGGCCACTACTTCGACGGCATCGACGTCGGCGAGGCCTGCGCGCACGAGTACGCGGCCCGCGAACTCGGCCAGAGCGAGGCCCTGCCGTTGCGCACGGCCGTCGGCGACCCGTGCGACCCGGCCCGGCGGCCGACGAACGTGGCCATCAGCACGCTGACCCTGCGGTTGGACCGGACGACCGGCGCGGCCACCTTCTACCTGCACTGGCGCGACCCGAAGAAGGTCGGCCACGCGGGCGGGCTCTACCAGGTGCTGCCGGTGGGCGTCTTCCAGGCCGCCGGCGACCAACCGTGGAACCTCGAGAACGACTTCTCGTTGTGGCGCAACACGATCCGCGAGTTCGCCGAGGAACTCCTGGGCACGTCGGAGGACCACGGGGCCGACCGCGCCCCGATCGACTACGCGGCCTGGCCGTTCGCGGCCCGCCTGACCGCCGCGCTCGGCGACGGCGTCCGCATGTCGTACCTGGGCATGGGCGTCGACCCGCTCACGTTCGCCACCGACATGCTCACCGTCGCCGTGATCGACGCGCCGCTGTTCGACGAGCTGTTCACGGACCTGGTGTCGCACAACGACGAGGGCCGCGTGCTGGAGGCGCAACCGTTCACCGCCGCGACCGTGCACCGGTTCGTGCACGAGGAACCCACGCAGGCCGCAGGCGCTGCCCTGCTCGCGCTGGCGTGGCAGCACCGGGAAGCGTTGCTGGCCTAGGGGTGCCGGACGACAGGACGACCGCGTGGCGGGCGAGCCCGCGGTGCACGTCGCGCGGCAGTTCCAGCTCGTCGGCACGAAGTAGGTATACGCCGTATACATCGACGTGTACGGTGTATACATGGCTTCCGTCACCGGCGACCGCATCGCCGCGATCGCGCACGACCTCCTGCTGGCCGAGGGCTCGGCCGCCGTCACCATGCGGCGGGTCGCGACCGCCGCCGGGCTGACTCCGATGGCGATCTACCGGCACTTCCCCAACCGCGAGAGCCTCCTGGACTCGGTGGCCGCGACCTGCTTCGACGACCTGGCCCGGACCTGGGGCGAGCGCGACTGGTCGGCGGACTTCCAGCGGCAGTTGGACGAGGCGCTGGACCTCTACCTGGACTTCGCTCTGGGGCAGCCGCACGTGTACACGTTCCTGTTCACCGAGCAACGCGCCGGAGCGCGGCGGTTCCCGGACGACACCGCGTCTTCTCCGACGCTGTCCGTGCTCGTCGCCGCCCTCACCTCCGGGATGGACGCGGGCATCCTGCGCCGGGACGACGTGGGGGAGGTGGCGCTGGTCATCTCGGCCACCCTGCACGGCCTGGTCCAGTTGCACGCGGGCGGCAGGTTGGCGTTGCCGGACGCCGAGTTCCGGGCGCTGTGCCGGACGGCGTTGGGGAGAGTGCTCGATGGCGTTCGCGCTTAGGGCCGCGGCGGTCCCGGCGACCGCGCTCCTGTACTTCTTCGGCACCGGCCCGCACCCAATCCCGTGGCTGACCTGGGTGGCCCCGCTGCCGCTCCTGCTGCTCGCGCCACGGGTCCCGGCGAGCGTCGCCGCCGTCGCCGCGTTCGCCGCGTACGCGCTGGGCGGCGCGAACGTGTGGCACTACTACGCGGTCGACCTGGAACTGCCCGTGCCGCTGCTGGCGATCCCGTTCGTCGGGTTCCCGCTGCTGCTCACCGGGATCGTGCTGCTGTTCCGCGCGGTCCTGCTGCGGGGCAACGGCTTCCTGGCCGCCGCGGTGTTCCCCGCCGGGGTCGCCGCCGCGGAGCACCTGGTCAGCGTCGCGACCCCGGCGGGGGCGAACTGGAGCCTCGCGCCGACGCAGGCCGACCTGCTCCCGGTGCTCCAGGTCGCCTCGCTGACCGGCGGCTGGGGCGTCAGCTTCCTGGTGTCGCTGCTGCCCGCCGTGCTCGCCGTCGCCCGGCCGCGGGTGGTCGTGGCAGGCGCGCTGGTCCTGGGGCTGGCGGTCGGGTTCGGCGTGGCACGGCTGGCGGTCGACCTCCCGTCCTCGCCCCGGATCACGCTGCTCTCGGCGCGCACCGACCGCGACGAGGTCCCGGTGGACAGCCCCGCGGGCCGCGCGCTCGTGGCGGCGTACGTGGACTGGCTGCGGACGGCCCCGGACGACGGCACGAAGATCGTCGTGCTGCCGGAGAAGGGTTTCCTGGTCGCCGACCCGGCGCTGCTCGACCCGCTGGCGGAGGCGGCCCGCGCCAGGGGCGTCACGGTCGTGGTCGGCGCGGTGGAGGGCGGCTACAACACCGCGTTCGCCCTGTCGGAGCGGACGGTGGTCTACCGCAAGCACCACCTCGTGCCCGGCCTGGAGGACCACCTGAGGGCGGGCACGGACCTGGCGTTCGCGCCGAACCCGCGGATCGGCCTCGCCATCTGCGCCGACCTCGGCCACCCGGAGTTCGGCCGCGCCTACGGCCGGGCCGGGGTCGGCCTGCTCCTGGTGCCCGCGCTGGACTTCACCGTCGACGCGTGGTCGCAGAGCCGGGTCCAACTGCTGCGCGGCGTGGAGAGCGGCTTCTCCGTGGCCCGCTCGGCGCGCTTGGGCTACCTGACCCTCAGCGACCACACCGGCCGGGTCGTGGCGCAGGCGGCGACCGGCTCGGCGACGCCGTTCACGTCCGTGAGCGGGTCGCTGCCGATGCCGTCCGGTGGCACGCCCTACACGCGCTGGGGCGACTGGTTCGCCTGGCTGTGCCTGGTCGTGGTCGGGGCGGGCGTGGTGTCGAGCAGCCTGCGCAGCGCTTCGTCCGAAAAGGACGGTGCGGGCTCGCGCGGGGGTTCGGGGCGGTGGAACAGGCGCGTCAACGCGTAGTGGCGCACGGCGCACGTGCCGACGAGCAGCGCCACGACGATCAGGATCGGGACGACCGACGCCGTCGGCGGTATTCCGGGCGGCCAGTGCCAGTGCAGGTGTCTCACGGGTCCTCCAGGCGGCGGTGGTGTTGATCCATCCTGGCGTGGAGCGGCCCGTGCGGGCAGGCTGTCGGCGGGCAGGCTAGCGCGGCCCCTCCTTGCCGGTGCCCGGCAAAGTGGCGGCGGGCCAGCCGAGGAGCTTCGCGCCCAGCACGGCCACCTGGAGGGCGAACCCCTGCTCGGTGTCGTCGGCCGAGTAGCCGGTCAGCGTCCTGATCCGGTGCAGGCGGTAGGTGACCGTGCGGACGCCGACCCGGAGCTCGCGGGCGGTGACCGTGGCGACCCGGCCGCTGGCGAAGTACGCGGAGAGCGTGTCCAGCAGCGGCCGCGGTCCCGACCTGGCCTCGCGCAACGGCTCCAGCACCACCGACACCAGCTCGGCCAGCGCCGCCGAATCCCGCAGGAGCACCTGGTAGACCAGCAGGTCGGCGGCCTTGTGCACCCGGCCGGGCAGGTCGAGCAGCCCGGCGATCTCCACCGCGTGCCTCGCCTGCTCGTACGACCGCACCGCGCCGCCCGGCCCCGACTGCGCCCGCCCGATCCCGGCCCGCCAGCCGACGTCGGGGTCGACGGCCGTCCCGACCTGCCGCGCGAACTCGTCGGCGGCCCCCGCCAGCCCCTCGGGCACGACGCACACCAGCAGGCCGTCCTTGGTCGTCACGAGCACGTCGCGCGAGCCGAGCCGGTGGTGCAGCGCCGTCTCGACTTGCCGGGCGACGTCACCCCCGTCGATGAACGGCTCGTCCGCCCCGACCACCGCCACCACGTGGCTCGCGGCCAGCCGCAGCCCGTACCGCTCCGCCCGTTCGGCGAGCTGCCCCAGGTTCCGGCCGTCCAGCAGGTCGTCCACGAACTCCCGGCGGAACGACTCCTCCTGCCGCACGGACCACCGCTGCGCCTGCTCGTAGCCCTCGGCCAGCTCCACCACGGTCGCGTCGGCCGCGCGGAACACCGCCTCCCCGACGGCCCGGAACGCGTCGGTGCCGCCGGCCGCGCCGACCCCCGGCAGCGACGGCCACGCCAGCCACGTGGCGGTCAGGTAGAGGTCGATCAGGTCCCGCAGCGCCACGCCCAGTTCGGCCGCCCGCCCGCCGACGGCGTGCCGCAGCCGCTTCTGGTCCTCGCCGATCCGCTGCCCTGTCACGCTGATCGCCGCGAGCACCTCCAGGTACCCGTCCAGCAGCTCGGCGGGCGCCCCGCGCGCGTCCCGACTGGCCCGCGCGGCGATCCCCGCCACGTCCACCGACGACCTGCGCTTCTTCACGGCCATGGCCGGAAGTCTGCCGTCCGACCCCGCCGTTCACCGGCGATTCGGCGTGATGATCATCGCTTCGGGGCGGTCAGCTGGTGCAGCACCGGCCCGGTGGGCCGCTCGACGAGCCCGCGCAGCGGGATCGCGTCCAGTTCCGCCAGGAACGCCTCCTGCGCGCGCCGCAACGCGCCCCGCAGCCGGCAGGCCCCGCGCAACGGGCACGGCGGGTCCTCGCAGTCGACGACCTCGCCGTCGCCCTCGAAGTCCCGCACGACCTGCCCGACGGACCAGTCCAGCGCCTCCGGCGCGATCCGCAGCCCGCCCGCCCGGCCCCGCACGGTGTGCAGCAGCCCCGCGTGCGCCAGCCGTTGCACGACCTTCGCCAGGTGGTTGCGCGGCACGTCCAGCGCGGCGGCCAGCTCGTCGACCGTGCTCTGCTCGTCCTGCACCGCGGTCAGCATGAGCACGCGCAGCGCGATGTCCGTTGCCCGTGTCAGCCGCATGACCGGACCTTAGCAAACCGGTGGATACCTCTTTGTCGACCAAGTAGTCCTGATCACGTTGGCAGGGGCCGGCTTTAAAGAGGTATCGCTGATACGTTTTTAACCAGTACTCGATCACTGGAGGTCCCCTCGATGCTCGCTCCCGACTCCGTCCTCGTCATCCGCGCCACCGCCGACACCGTCGTGCGCCACGGGGTCGAGATCACCGGCCGCTTCTACGACCGGATGTTCGAGGCGCACCCGGAACTGCTGGAGCTGTTCAACCGGGGCAACCAGGCGAACGGGGAGCAGCGGCAGGCGCTCGCGATGTCCGTGGCCGCCGTCGCCGCGCACTTCGCCGGGATCAAACCCGTGCCGCTCGCGTCGATCGTCGGCCGCATCGCCCACAAGCACGCGTCCCTCGGCGTCACGCCGAGCCAGTACGTCGTGGTGGGCCGCCACCTCATGGCCGCCATCGGCGAGGTGCTCGGCGACGCGGCGACCCCCGACGTGGTGGCCGCGTGGGACGAGGTGTTCTGGCTGTTCGCCTGCCTGCTGGTGGCCGAGGAGTCGCGCCTGTACGAGCGCGCGGGCAGCTCGTTCAGCCGTCCCCTCACCCCGCACACCGTCACCGGGGTCCACCGCGAGACCGACGACGTGACCTCGTTCCTGCTCGAACCCGAGTCCCGCGTCCGCCCGCACAGCCCCGGCCAGTACGTCAGCGTGGCCGTCGAGCTGCCCGGCCTCGGCAGGCAGATCCGCCAGTACACCGTCAGCTCGGCACCCGGCGAACCCCTGCGCGTCACCGTGAAGCGGCACCGCGCGGGCGGCGACCGCCCCGCGGGACTGGTGTCCACGCACCTGCACGACGTCGTCCGGGTCGGCGACCGCCTCCAGGTCAGCCCGCCGTTCGGCGACCTCGCCCTCCCGGCGGGCGACGGACCCCTGCTGCTGGCCAGCGCGGGCGTGGGCGCGACCCCCGTCGTGGCGGCACTGCGCCACCTCGCCGCCGCGGGCACGCCCCGCCCGATCACCGTCGTGCACGCCGACCGGACCCCTGACACCCACCCGTTGCGCGCCGACCTGCTCGACGCCGTGGACAGCCTGCCCGACGCGTCCCTCGTCCTCTGGTACGAGCGCGACGGTGGTCCGGGCACCCACGCCGGTCTCGTCGACCCCGCCCTGATCCCCGTCGACCCGGACACCCACGCCCTGCTGTGCGGCCCGCTGCCGTTCATGCGCACGGTCCGCCGCGCCCTGCTGGACGGCGGCGTCCGCGCCGACCGCGTCCAGTACGAGGTCTTCGGCCCGGACGCCTGGCTCGGCGCCGACGCCCCGAGTCATACCGCTTCCTGACCCCCCGTCCCCCGCGCGGGGGACGGAGGACGAGCCGCGCGAACGACGCTCGCGCGGCCTCCCCGAGGGCAGCATGACGACCGGGCGGCGCACGGCCGCCCGTGACGGGGGTGTCCACAATGCACAGACGAACGATCGCCGCCGGACTGGCGATCGCCACCGCCCTGGTCGCCGCGCCGCCCGCGTCGGCGGCCGGGGCGCGGATCGCGCTGCCGGAGCTGAGCGGGCCGTACCCGGTGGGGACGACCGAGCTGCACCTGGTCGACCCGGACCGCGCCGATCCGTGGGTCCCCGGTACCCGCCGCGAGGTGATGACCACGATCACCTACCCGGCGGCGGGCCCCGGCCCGCGAGCGCCGTGGCTGACGCCGGGCATGGCCGTCGCCGTGGACGCGGTGACGTCGAGCCCGGTCTTCTTCGACGTGCCGAGGGGATCGGTCGACTGGGGCGCGACCCGCCGCCAGGCCCGCACGGGAGCGGCGGTCGACCGGCGGCGCGGCGACTGGCCCGTGGTGCTGTTCTCGCCCGGTCTCGGTTCGGCGCGCGAGCTGAACGCCGGTCTCACCGACGACCTGGCCAGCCGCGGGTACGTCGTCGTGTCGCTGTCGCACACCCACGAGTCGGCGGCCGTCGAGTTCCCCGGCGGCCGGGTGGAGCCCTCGCTGCTGGACGACAGCGATCCCACCGCCATGAAGACCGCGATCGACGCGCGGGTCGCGGACACCCGGTTCGTGCTGGACCAGCTGGCCCGGCTGGACCGCGGCGACAACCCGGACGCCGAGCACCACCCCGTGCCGCGCGGCTTGGCGGGCGCGCTGGACCTGTCGCGCGTCGGCATGTTCGGCCACTCCTACGGCGGCTTCACTGCGGGGGAGACGATGGTCCAGGACCGGCGCATCGACGCGGGCGTCAACGTCGACGGCGCCATGCGCTCCGGCGCGGACCAGCCGGGCGAGGTCGTCCGGCAAGGCCTGGACCGCCCGTTCCTGCTGATGGGCACCGACTTCGTCGACCCCGAGACCGGGGTGAAGATCGAGCACTCCCACCTCGACCGCGCCCTCGACCCGACGTGGGCCGACTTCTGGCCGCACCAACGGGGCTGGAAGCGGGACGTCCACTTGGACGGCGGCACGCACTACGGCTTCACCGACCTCCAGATCGCCGTCCCCCAACTGACGTCCCTGCTGCCACCGGCCAAGCGCGTCGAACTGGTCGGCACGATCTCCCCGACCCGCTCGCTGGCCGCCCAGCACGACTACCTCGCCGCCTACTTCGACCTGCACCTCAAAGGCCGCCCCACCCGCCTGTTCGACGGCCCGTCCCCCCGCCACCCGGACGTGCGGCTGCTCTGACGGTCCACAGTGGACGTTAGGCCGAATGGCCCATTTTCGGCGCTGGCAAGGGAATTCGAGGTTGGCCGGGGCCTCCGGCGGGTACCAGCTGATCGACATGGTGACCCACTGGAGGCCCCGATGACCCGGCGCACCGCCGCAGCGTTGACCGCGTTGGCGTTCCTGCTGGCGGGGTGCGACCCGCTGGACGTCGGAGCCGCTCCGGCCGGGGGCTCCGGCGCCGCCGTCACGGTGGACCGCGTGCCCGAGGGAACCCCGGACGCCGCCACCGCCAAGACCGAACTCGCCCAACTGCCCGAAGGCGGGCTCGGCAAGATGGACGGCTACGAGCGCGACTGCGGCAACGGCGCGGGCTGCGTCTTCGGCCAGCCGTGGCTCGACGTGGACGGCGACGGCTGCGACCAGCGCAACCAGGTCCTCGCCCGCGACATGACCGACGTCGTCCGCAAGGAAGGCCGGTGCTCGGTCACCTCCGGCACGCTGCTCGACCCGTACACCGGCGACACGCTGACCAGCACGTCGAAGATCCAGATCGACCACGTCGTCCCGCTGGCGGAGATGTGGCGCAGCGGCGCGGCCGCGTGGACGCCCGAACGCCGCGCGGCGGCGGCCAACGACCTCAACAACCTGATCGCGGTGACCGGCAAGGTCAACCAGTCCAAGGGCGACAAGACCCCGGACGAGTGGATGCCGCCGAACCCCGCGTACGCCTGCTCCTACGCCAGGGTCTACGTCGGCGTGAAGACCGAGTACGGGATGAGCGTGCGGCCCGAGGAGCGTGCGGCGCTGGACAAGTCGCTGGCCACCTGCGGTTGACGCCGCTCATGCAGGGGGCGCATGGACTTCCGCCGTCGACCGCCGGACGATCCGAACGGCCCCGGCGCGCCGCGGGGGACAGGAGGCTTCCGTGCTCAAGACCTTCGTCGCGTGGCTGGGGAAGCACCTGCCGGGGACCCGTGCGCGCGACCAACTCCTGGTCGCCCACTACTGCAACGTGATCCACCGCCTGCGCGGGGCGCCGCTGCGCATCAAGATGTGGGACGACGTGACGGTGATCGACGCGCGCGGCGGCGCGGTCGAGACGGTGAACGTGGTCGCCAGGGTCGAGGACGCGGAGACGCACTTCTACCGCTTCCGCATCGGCCCCGGCTGGGACCAGCCGGAGCGGCAGCGGTCCAAGGCCGTGTGCGTCGTCCGGGGTGACTCCGGCCCGGACTACCACACGACGACGTCGTGGCTCGCGGACGGCCGGATGGAGGTGCACGCCCACCTCCCGGCGCCCGCGGCGGTCGGGGTGGACCTGCGGATCATGCTGGTGATCACCTGGCCGGGGATGTGCGAGCCGCTGGTGGGCCGCCGCGTGGCCGACGACTACGTCCTGCACTTCGGGCAGGAGGTCGACATGGTGCGCTACGTCCTGGTGCTGCCTCGGGGTGAGACGGCGTCGTTCGAGCGGATCGGGTTCGAGGACGACGACGACCGGTACCGCGTGCGGTCGGCGGAGAACCCCTCCGGGCTCGTGGAGGTGTCGCTCATCGCGCGGGCCGTTCCCGCCCGCCACCGCTTCGGCCTCCGCCTCGCGCTGGACTGAGAGCCCGCACCCCTCAACGGCGTGCGGGCGGGCCGGTGAGTCAGTCGTCGTCGGTCTTGTCACCACCGGTCAAGGGTGTTCACCTGCGCTTTCCGGACGGGTCTCCGCGCCGAATCCGATCATGAACCCGGCGGTTCCGCCCGAGATCGTTATGCTGGCCCAAACGGTCAAACGAACAAAGGGTCGGCCGATGCGTGAACCGAGTGGTGCCCGGCGTCAGCGGATCCTGGGCGTGGTGGGGTCGCGCGGGGCCGTCCGGGTGAGCGAGTTGGCCGCCGAGTTGGAGGTCTCGGTCGTCACGGTGCGGCGGGACGTCGAGGAGATGGCGCGGGCCGGGGTCGTGCGGCGGGGGCACGGCGTGGTGCGGCCGGTGGGGGTGGCCGAGCGGCACGTGGCCGAACCGGTCGCCGGTGGGGCCGTGGCGCTCGTGGTGCCGGAGCGGCACACGTACCTGTACGAGGCGGTGCACGGGGCTCGGGTGGTGTTGGAGGAGGCCGGGCTGCGGGTGGCGTTGCACATCGCGCCGCAGGTCGTCGGGGCCGAGCGGCCGATCGTGGAGCGGGCGTTGGCCGAGGGGGCGCGGGGAGTGCTGCTCGCGCCGCGCTGGCGATCGGCCGACGCCGAGGCGGCGGACCACGGGTGGCTGGCGCGGATCGGGGTGCCGGTGGTGCTGGTGGAACGGCGGCCCGCGGCGGGGAGCGCGGCGCACGCGGTGGACTCGGTGTGCTCCGACCACTGGTACGGCGCGCACCTGGCCGTGGACCACCTGGTGGGGTTGGGCCACCGGCGGATCCTGTTGGCGGCGCGCGACGACAGCCCCACGGCCCGCGCCCTGCGGAGGGCGTTCGCGGAGATCGTGGCGGCACGGCCGGAGGTCGACGACTGGGGCGTGGTGCTCAGCGCCCCGGACGCCGGGCCCGGACCGGGGGCCGAGGCGGTGGCGGGGTTCGCCGACCAGGTGCGGGAGCGCGGGATCACCGGCGTGGTGCTGCACGGGGATGTCGAGGCGTTGATGCTGGTCCAGGAGTTGGCCGCGCACGGGGTCCGGGTGCCGGAGGACTGCTCGGTCGTGGCGTACGACGACGTGGTGGCGGGCATGGGCGGCACGCCGTTGACGGCGGTCGCCCCGCCGAAGGCCGAGGTGGGGAAGGTGGCGGCCGAGGTGTTGTTGCGGCGCTTGGCGGGGGAGCGAGATGTGCGGCGGGTGGAGCTGTTGCCGACCTTGACGGTGCGGGGCTCAACGATGAGCGTGTGACCGTGTTGACGGTGCGGGGTTCGATGGTGAGCGTGTGACCGCATCGACGGTGCAGGGTTCGACGATGAGCGTGTGACCGCATCGACGGTGCGCGGCTCGATGAAGAGGGTGTGACCGTGTTGACGGTGCGCGGCTCGACGAAGAGCGTCTGACCGTGTTGACGAGGCGCGGCTCGACCATGTGCGAGTGACCGGTGCTGTGGTGCTGTGGTGGGCGGCCTCTGCCTCGTGCTGGCTGGCGGGACCTTGCCGCAAGCCGCCGCGGTGCTGGTCGTCACCGGAAAGGGGCATGATCGTTAATTGTGATCGTTTGACCGTTTGAGTTTCCTTTGATCGGAGTATTGACCTGTTGTGCTCAAGCGATCAGGATTTCGGTGTCCCAACGCTGAGCCCCAGGAGGCCAACCGATGCCCGGTCGACCCCGCGCGGCCCTCGCCATGTGGACGGACTCGGCGGACGCCGTGTTCGACCCGGACACCCTCGCCGCGCTCGGTGAAGTCGCGGACCTCGAACCGCGAGTGCTCACCGACTTCACCACCGACCACGCCCGTGCCGTGCTGGCCGACGTCGAGGTCCTCGTCACGGGGTGGGGCTGTCCGGCGTTGACCTCGGCTGTGCTGGCGGACGCGCCCCGGCTGCGCGCGGTCGTGCACACCGGTGGTTCGGTGCGCGGCCACGTGACGCCCGAGTGCTGGGACCGCGGCGTCGTGGTGTCGTCCGCCGCCGCGGCCAACGCGCTCCCGGTCGCGGAGTACGCGGTCGCGATGATCCTGCTGACCGGCAAGCGCGTGCTGGAGCGGTCCCGCGAGCACCGCGTCACCCGCCGCGAGGACGACTGGCTGCACACCCCCAAGGCCATCGGCAACTTCGGCCGCACGATCGGCCTGCTGTCCGCGTCCACGATCGGCCGCCGGGTCGTGGACCTGTTGCGCCCCTTCGACTTCCACGTCCTCCTGCACGACCCGTACGTCACCGCCGAAGAGGCGAAAGGGCTCGGCGTCGAACTGGTCGACCTGCCCGCCCTGTTCGCCCGCAGCGACCTCGTGAGCGTCCACACGCCCCTGCTGCCGGACACCCGCGGCCTCGTCGGCCGCGAGCTGATCGACGCCATGCCGCCGGACGCCGTGCTGCTCAACACCGCCCGCGGCGCGGTGGTCGACCAGGCCGCCCTCACCGACGCGCTGCTGGAGAACCGCATCCGGGCCGTCCTCGACGTCACCGACCCCGAGGTCCTCCCACCCGACCACCCGTTGTGGGACAGCGACAACGTGCTCATCTCCCCGCACGTCGCGGGCTCGCAGGGCAACGAGTGGCGACGCCTCGCGCACGCCGCCGTCGCCGAGGTCGAGCGCTGGGCCGCGGGCGAGGGCTTCGCCCACCCGGTCCGCCGCGAGCTGTTCGGGCAGCTCGCGTGATCGCCCTGCCGCCCGAGGACCGGGCGCTGAGCCCGCACACGGGGTACACCCGCGCGCACTGGGAAGCCGTCGCCGACAGACTGCTGAACGCCGCGTGGCGCTGGGCGAGCCCGCACGGCGCGAGGCTCGACCTGCCGGGACGGCCGTCGGCCAACGGGGCGGTGTCGGACGGTCTGGAGGGGTACGCCCGCACGTTCCTGGCCGCGGCGTTCCGGGTCGCGGGCGGCGGCGACCCGCGCGACTGGCTGGGCCGCTACGCGGAAGGCCTCGTGGCGGGCACCAAGGAAGGGCCCGAGGAGTGGCCGCCCATCCTGGACTACCACGACCGCGGCCAGCCGATGGTGGAGTCGGCGTCGATCGCGCTCGGCCTGCGCCTCACCCGGCCCTGGCTGTGGGACCGGCTCGACGGCGGCGAGCAGGACCGCGTGGAGGAGTGGCTGCGCGGCGCGCTGCGGCACGTCCCCGCGCCGAACAACTGGTACCTGTTCCCGTTCACCGTGGCGGGTTTCCTGGAGTCCGTCGGCCGCGGCGACGCCGAGACGGCCCGCGCCCGGACGCGGGCCCTGGACCTGCTGGAGGTCTGGTACCGAGGCCAGGGCTGGTACAGCGACGGCGACGGCCGCGCCTTCGACCACTACAACGGCTGGGCCCTGCACCTGTACCCGGTGCTGGACAACCACCTCTCCCGAACGAGCACCCAGCACGACGACCGCCTGCGCGAGCACCTGGAGACCTTCTCCCGGCTGTTCGGCGACGACGGGGCCCCGCTGCACTTCGGCCGGTCGCTGACGTACCGCTTCGCCGCGGCCTCCGCCGTCGCGCTGGGCGCGGTCACCGGCCACACCCCGCTCGCGCCCGGCGTGTCCCGCCGCCTGCTCAGCGGGTCGCTGCGCTACTTCCTGGACCGCGGCGCGGTCGACGCGAACGGCCTGCTCACCCTCGGCTGGCACGGCCCGCACGAGCCGACGCTCCAGTTCTACTCCGGCCCCGCCTCGCCGTACTGGGCCTCCAAGGCGTTCGTCGGCCTGCTCGCGCCCGCCGACCATCCACTGTGGACCGATATCGAGGGGGACACCCCCGGCGACGCGGTGTTCTCCCTGCCGAAGACCGGTTTCCTGGTCCAGTCGGCGCACGGCGTCGTCCGCCTGCACAACCACGGCAGCGACCACGTCCGCTCGCACGAGGGCGAGTCGGCGGCCGACGACGACCCCCACTACGGCAGGCAGGCTTACTCCACGAGCACCGGACCGAGCTTCACGGTGGCGGACAACCACTTCGCCGTCGTGGTGGACGGTGTCCGCAGCGTCCGCCGCCGCGTCCACCCCCTCGGCGCGGGCCACGGCGACGGCTGGGGCTGGGCCGCGTCGAGCCACCTCCCGGCGTTCACGCCCGGCCCACCGCTGGTGCCGGGCCTGCGGGTGGAGAGCGTCACCGTGGCCGTCGGCCCGCACGAACTCCGCGCGCACCGCGTGATCGGGGCCCCACCCGACGCCGTCGTCGAGCAAACGGGCTGGGCCGCGCCCGATTCCACCCTGCACCCGCTGCACGGCTGGGCCGGCCAGGACGAGATCCCGACCGCCACCGCGTTCACCGACCACGCCCGCGTCCGCAGGCTGACCGGCCCGGCCCACGGCACGGCGCTCCACGCCGCGTTCGCCTCGCTCACGCCGACCACCTACCGCCCCACCGCCCGCGTCACCGGCACGACGATCGAGGTCGACTGGCCGGACGGGTCGCGGACGACCGTGGACTTCGAGCCGCTGACCGTCAGGCGGAGTCGCGGATGACCAGCTCCGTCGGCAGGATCAGCGGCGTCGGCCGCTCGCCGTTGATCAGCCGCACCAGCATCCGGGTCATCTCCCGCCCCAGCGCCTCTATCGGCTGGTGCACCGTCGTGAGGCGCGGCTGGGTGTGCTGGGCCGTCACGACGTCGTTGAACCCCACCACCGCGATGTCCTCCGGCACGGACTTCCCGCGCTCGCGCAGCACGGTCAACGCCCCGGCGGCCATCGCGTCGGACGCCACGAACACGGCGTCCAGGTCCGGGTGCTCGTCCAGCAACCGGGTCATCCCCGCCACGCCGCTGGCCTCGCCGAAGTCGCCGTTCGCCACCCGCTCGTCGCTCAGCCCGGCCAACGCCAGCGCCTCGCGGTAGCCGAGGTACCGGTTCACGCCCACGTGCAGGTCGAGCTGGCCGGTGATGGTGGCGATCCGCTGACGGCCGATGCCGATCAGGTGCTCCACGGCCTGCCGCGCGCCGCCCCGGTTGTCCGCGTCCACGTACCACTGCGGCGTCCGGTCGAGCGAGCGCCCGCCGTGCACCACGGGCACGCCGCTGTCGTCCGCGAGCTTGGACAGCGGGTCGTTCTCCCGCAGCGCCAGCAGCATCACGCCGTCCGCGCTGCGCGACTGGAGGAGCCGGGCGAGCCGGTCGCGCCCGCGTTCGGAGGCTGCCAGCACCAGCATGAGCTGGAGGTCCGTCTCCTCGATGACCGCGTTGACGCCGGTGATGACCTCGGCGAAGAACAGGTTCGCGAACAGCGCCGGGTCGTCGCTGGAGATCGCCAGCACGACCGCGCCCCGCCGCTGGCTGGCCAGCGACCGCCCGGCCACGTTCGGCACGTACCCGAGTTCCTCGACGGCGCGTTCCACCGCCTGCCGGGCCTTGTTGCTCACGTGCTGGGCGTTGTTGATGACGCGCGAGGCGGTCCCCGTGGACACGCCCGCGCGCTGCGCCACTTCGTCGAGCGTCGGCGGCCGGTTGGTCATGGTCAGGACCGCTCCCACGTGTGGTCGTCTACCCGCTGGAGACTACCAAGCTCCCCGCCCCGCGCGATGACGTCGGCGTACCAGCGGGCGCTGTCCTTGAGAGTGCGGCGCTGCGTCGCGTAGTCCACGTGCACGAGCCCGAACCGCTGGGCGTAGCCGTAGGACCACTCGAAGTTGTCCAGCAGCGACCAGGCGAAGTAGCCCCGCAGCGGCACGCCGAGGTCGATCGCCTCGGCGCACGCGCGCAGGTGGTCGGCGAGGTAGGCGATCCTGGCCGTGTCGTGCGGCGAGTCGTCGAACGCGGCCCCGTTCTCGGTGATGTGCAGCGGCACCGCCGGGTACTCGTCCCGCAGGCGCAGCAGCAGGTCGCGCAGCCCGCCCGCGTCGATCTCCCAGCCGATCGACGTCCGGGCCCGCCCGCCGTCGACCATCTCGACGTGCGGGGAGCCGACGTAGGCCGACGGGGTGGGGACGGCGCTGCGAGCGACCAGCATGGGGGAGTAGTAGTTGACGCCGAGGAAGTCCAGCGGCGCGGAGATCGTGGCCAGGTCGTCGGGCCGGACGTGGTCGAACGAGGTGGTCCCGCGCAGGTCGTCGACCACGTCCGCGGGGTAGGAGCCGCGCAGCAGCGGGTCGAGGAAGATCCGGTTCTGCATCCCGTCGATCCGCCGGGCCGCGTCCGCGTCCGCGGGCCCACGCGGTGACACGGTGGTCAGGTTGAGCGTGACGCCGACCCGTGCGCCCGCCATCGCCCGCACGGCGAGGCCGTGGCCCAGCAGCAGGTGGTGGGCGGCGCGCACGGCCGCGGCGGGCTCGCGGCGGCCGGGGGCGTGCCGCCCGGTGGCGTAGCCGAGGAACGCCGAGCACCACGGCTCGTTGAGCGTGGTCCAGTGGGTGACCCGGTCGGCCAGCGCCTCGTGCACCACGGCCGCGTAGTCGGCGAACCGCAGCGCGGTGTCCCGTTCTGGCCAGCCGCCCGCGTCCTCCAGCGGCTGCGGCAGGTCCCAGTGGTAGAGCGTCGGCCACGGCTCGATCCCCTTGTCCAGCAGCGCGTCCACGAGCCGCCGGTAGAAGTCGAGGCCGCGCTGGTCCACCGCGCCGGAGCCGAGCGGCTGCACCCGCGGCCAGGCGACGGAGAACCGGTACGCGCCGAGGCCGAGGTCGGCCATCAGCGCCACGTCCTCGCGGTAGCGGTGGTAGTGGTCGGCGGCGACCTCGCCCGTGTCGCCGTTGTCCACCTTGCCCGGCGTGGCGGCGAACGTGTCCCAGATGGACGGTCCGCGCCCGTCCTCCGCCACCGCGCCCTCGATCTGGTAGCTCGACGTGGCCGCCCCCCAGACGAATCCCGGCCTCACGCCTTGACCGCCCCTTCCATGATCCCGCCGATGATCTGCCTGCCGAAGGCGAGGAACACGAGCAGCAGCGGCACCGTGGCGACCAGCGCACCGGCGAACATCAGCGTGTAGTCCGTGTAGTAGGTCGTGGAGAGCTGGCTCAGCGAGAACTGCACCGTCGGGTTGTCCGCCTCCAGCACGGCCAGCGGCCACAGGAACTCGTTCCAGGTACCCATGAACGTGAACAGGCCGAGCACCGCCGCGCCGGGCCGCAGCGCGGGCAGCACGATGGTCCAGAAGATCCGGAACGTCGAGCAGCCGTCGACCTTCGCGGCCTCGATCAGCTCGTCCGGCACGGCCCGCTCCGCGTACTGGCGCATCAGGAACACGCCGAACGCCGACACCAGCGCGGGCACGATGACCGCCTGCATCCGGTTCTGCCAGCCCAGTTCCACCATGATCATGTACAGCGGGATGATCCCCATCTGCACGGGGATCATCATCGTGGCCAGGATGACCAGCAGCAGGCCGTTGCGGCCCCGGAACTTGAGCTTGGCGAACGCGAAACCGGCCAGTGAGCTGAAGAACACCACCGCCACGGTCACGGTGACCGACGCGAACGCCGAGTTCGCCATGCCCAGCAGGAAGTGCGCGTCCTCGGCGGCGAACAGGCGCGACACGTTGTCGCCGAGGTTGCCGCCGGGCAGCAGCGGCGGCGGCCAGTCGCCGACGATGTCGTTGGACCGCGTGGCCACGACGAACAGCCAGTACAGCGGGAACGCCGACAGCCCGATCGCCACGAGCAGCGTGAGGTACACCAGCGGTTGGGACTTGCGCACGCTCACCGCCCCTTTCGCGTGACGAGGAAGTTGACGACCCCGAGCAGCGTGATCAGCAGGAAGATCATCCACGCCACGGCGGAGCCGTACCCGTAGTCGAAGTCGCGGAACGCCTTCTCGAACATGTACATCGACAGCGTCTGGAACTGCCGCAGGCTGCCGCCGGAGATGGCGAAGCTGCCCTGGCCGAAGATCAGCGGCTCGGTGAACAGCTGCATGCCCGCGATCGTGGACACGATCACCGTGAAGAGGACCGCGGGCCGGATCATCGGCACGGTGATGCTGCGGAACTGCCGGATCTTGGAGGCCCCGTCGACCGTCGCGGCCTCGTACAGCTCGCGCGGGATCGACTGCATCGCGGCCAGGTAGATCAGCGCGTTGTACCCGGTCCACCGCCAGTTGACCATGGTCGCGATGGCGGTCCACGACGACCACTTGTCGGCGCGCCAGTCGATCGGGGCCACGTCGAACAGCCCGAGGAGCCCGTTCACCATGCCCGCGTCGCGGTCGAAGATCTGGCTGAACACGATGCCCACGGCCGCCACCGACGTGACGATCGGCAGCAGCACGCCCATCCGCAGGAACGTCAGGCCGCGCAGCTTCTGGTTGAGCAGGCTCGCCAGGACCAGCGCCAGCGCCAGTTGCGGCACGGTGGCGAGCACGAGCATCCCGAGGGTGTTGCCGACCGCGTTCCAGAAGTCCGGGTCGCCGAACAGGGTCGTGTAGTTGTCCAGCCCGACGAACGCGCCCGCGCCGCTGATGTCCCAGTCGTGCAGGGACACCCATCCGGTGTAGGCCAACGGGAACAGGCCGAAGATCGCGAAGATCACGAAGAACGGCGCGACGAAGAGGTACGGCGACCACTTCGCGTCGACGTGGGAGAGGAAGCTCCGCCGCGGGAGCGGGGCGGGTGGAACTCTGGTTTCGGCCGGTCGCGGCCGCAGGTCGGTCACCAAGGTCTGTCCTTCTGTGCAACGGGGACGAGGGGGCGCGACGGCGGGGCGCCATCGCGCCCCGGCGTCACTTCACCAGGCGCTTGGCGTCGTCGACGGCCTTGGCCCACGCGTCGTCCGGCGTGAGCTTGCCCTGCTCGACGGCGGTCAGCGCCTGCCCGACGCGGTCGCCGATCGGGTTGTTGTCCGGGCCCAGGTACACCGGCTTGAGCGCCTTCACGCTGTCGCCGAAGATCTTCCCGACGGGCGCGCCGTTGAAGTACGGGTTGGTGAACTCCCGCACCGCGGGGTCGTCGATCGCCTGGGGCGAGGACGGGAAGTTGTTCTTCGACTTGAACGCCGCCGTCTGCCCCTTGGGGCTGGTCAGGAACGTCGCCAGCTCGGCGGCCTCCTTCTGGTGGGTGCTCTGCGTCGGCACCGCGAGGAACGAGCCGCCGCGCACGGCGCCGTTGCCGGGAACCCTGGCGACGTCCCACTTCCCCTTGTTCTCCGGCCCGGCCTGCTTCTCGATCGTGCCGAGCATCCAGGAGGGGCAGGGGATCGTGGCGAACGCGCCGTTCTTGAACCCGGCGTTCCACTGCGGGCTCCACTGCTCGATCGAGGCGGACAGCCCCGCGTTCACCAGGGCGATGGTCTGGTCCCACGCCTTGCGCACGCCGGGGTTGGTGTCGATGACGAGCTTGTTCGCCGTGTCGTAGTACGTGTGGTCGCCCTGCTGCATCAGGATGTTCTGGTACAGGCTGCCCGACGAGTCGAAGAACTTGGCGTCCGTGCCCGCCTGCGCGAACCGCTTGCCGGTGGCGAGGTAGTCGTCCCACGTCGGCCACAGCGCGCCGACCTGCTCGCGGTCGGTGGGCAGTCCGGCCGCGGCGAACAGGTCGGTGCGGTAGCACATGCCCTGCGCGCCGACGTCCGTGCCGAGCCCGATGACCTTCGAGCCGTCGGCCGTCGAGGCCTGCTTCCACTTCCACTCCAGGAAGTTCGGCCGCACGGCGTCCGCGCCGTGCTCCAGCAGGTTCACGAACTGGTCCGGCTTGGCCATGAACTGGGAGAGGATCCCCTCCTCCAGCGCGACCACGTCGCCCGCGCCCTTCCCGGCGGCCATCCACTGCTGGAGCTTGGGCGTGTAGTCGCCCAGCTTCCCGATGTTCTCCTCCTTGATCTTGATGCCGGGGTGGGACGCCTCGTACTCCTTGTACAGCTCCTCGTAGCCGAACTGGCTGAAGGTCTTGACGATCAGCGTCGTCTGCCCGGACGCGGAGTCCCCGCCGCCACCGCACGCGGCGGTGGCCGCGAGCGCTCCGGCGACAACCGCCGCGAGCAACGTCCGTCTGGGTCGAACAGCCATGCGAAACCTCCGGTGGGACCAGTGGATCTGGAAGCGCTATCGGGATCTTGGAAGGCTTCCAAACCGGGTATTAGCACCTGTGAGCTGCGGTGACGCCGTGGCTGTGCCGGTGCGGACGCTGAAGTTGGAAGCAAAATTGGAAGCGCTTACAGGACTGTAACCGGCAAGTTGCGCATCTGTGAAGGGGGAAAACCGCTCCACTCGAGACCGTTGACACGGAGGCCTCGAAGGGTGACCATTCCGCTCGACGCCGTGGAGTGCCGGGAGTCGCACATCCCGAGAGGGCCCGGTATGTCCGCCACTTCCAGGCTGTTCACAGCCGCTCTGCCCCTCGTGCTCCTGGTCGGTCTCGCGACCCCGGCGCACGCCGAGACCTACGAACGAGTGCTCAACGGTTCCTTCACCGCCGGGAAGACCCAGTGGTGGAGCAGCGGCAACACACCGTCCAGAGTGGAGTCGGGGAGACTCTGCGCCGACATCCCCGCGGGCACGGTCAACCCGTGGGAGTCGATGATCGGCCAGAACGACATCCCCTTGGAGGCCGGTCAGCCGTACACGCTGCGGTTCACCGCCTCCGCCACGAAGCCGGTGACCGTCCGCGCCTCCGTGGGGCTGGCCGACCCGCCGAGCACCAGCACGCTGAACAAGCCCGTGCCGCTGACCGCCGAGCCCAGGGCGTTCGAGTTCACCGGCACGTCCACCAGGGCCACCACCCGCGGCCAGGTCGCGATCCAGGCCGGTGGCGCCAAGGAGGCGTACACCCTCTGCCTGGACGACGTGTCGCTGACCGGCGGCGCGGTCCGGCCCGGCGACGGCTGGACCTACGGCTCGCCGGTGCGGGTCAACCAGCTCGGCTACGCCGCCTCGGGCGACAAGCGGGCGTCCGTCGTCAACGCCGCCACCACGCCGGTCACGTGGCAGCTGCGCGACGCGGCGGGCGCGGTCGTGGCCACGGGGACCACTACCGTCAAGGGCAACGACGCCATGTCCGGCGACCACGTGCACATCGCGGACTTCTCGAAGGTCAAGACCGTCGGGACCGGGTACGTGCTGGCGGTCGGCGCGGACGTCAGCGAGCCGTTCGACATCGCCAAGAGCCCCTACGACGCGCTGCGCCGGGACTCGCTGGCGTACTTCTACCACAACCGCAGCGGCACCCCGATCGACGCGAAGTACGTCGGCGACGCCTACGCCAGGCCCGCCGGGCACGTCGGCGTCGCGCCCAACAAGGGCGACACGTCGGTGCCGTGCCTGCCCGGCACGTGCGACTACTCGCTCGACGTGAGCGGCGGCTGGTACGACGCGGGCGACCACGGCAAGTACGTCGTCAACGGCGCGCTGGCGGCGTGGCAGCTCATGGACACCTACGAGCGCTCCCTGCGCACGCTGGACTTCGAAGGCCTGCGCGACGGGCTGCTCGCGATCCCCGAGCAGGCCAACCACGTCCCGGACGTGCTGGACGAGGCCCGCTGGGAGGTCGAGTTCCTGCTGAAGATGCAGGTCCCGGCCGACAAGCCGTTGGCGGGCATGGCGCACCACAAGATCCACGACCTGGCGTGGACCGCCCACCCGATGCTGCCGTCCAACGACCCGCAGCCCCGCTACCTGCACGCCCCGTCGACCGCCGCCACGCTGAACCTGGCCGCCGCGGGCGCCCAGTGCGCGCGGATCTGGGCGCTCTGGGACCGGGCGTTCTCGCGGAAGTGCCTGGCGGCGGCGGAAACCGCGTGGCAGGCCGCGAACGCGCACCCGGACCTCTACGCGCCGGACGAGGACAGC